>JBDKLU010000001.1:0-5201 GCA_039795475.1 Actinomycetota bacterium
AGCCGTTTAGTCCGAAGGAGGTGGGTTAGTCATGCATCAGTACGAGTTGATGGTCATCCTCGATCCAGAGATCGATGAGCGCACCGTAGCTCCCAGCCTTGACAAGTTCCTCAATGTCATTCGCAACGATGGTGGAACCATCGAGAACGTTGACATCTGGGGTCGTCGTCGTCTGGCCTACGAGATCAACAAGAAGAACGAAGGCATCTACGCCGTCGTCAACCTCACCGCTAAGCCTGAGTCGACCGTTGAGCTCGACCGTCAGCTGAAGCTTTCCGAGGCAGTCATGCGCACCAAGGTGCTCCGCGCTGAAGAAGCAATCGCAATGGTTGCATCAGAGGCCAAGCTGACCGCTGAGAAGGCTGCACGCAAGGCTGCTGCAGGCGCTAAGGCCCCTGCTGCCAAGGCTGCGAAGGACGCGTAACGACAATGGCCGGCGAAACCGTCATCACTGTGGTGGGTAACCTCACCAGTGACCCCGAGCTGCGTTACACGCAGAACGGACTGGCAGTTGCCAACTTCACCATTGCGTCCACTCCTCGTAACTTCGACCGCGCGTCGAACGAGTGGAAAGATGGCGAGGCTCTCTTCCTGCGCGCAAGCGTATGGCGTGAGTTTGCCGAGCACGTTGCTTCGAGCCTGACCAAGGGTGCTCGCGTCATCGCGACCGGCCGCCTGCGTCAGCGTTCCTACGAAACCAAAGAAGGCGAAAAGCGCACTGCTATCGAACTAGAGGTCGACGAGATCGGCCCCTCGCTGCGTTACGCAACCGCTGCTGTTTCTCGCGCCGCTTCGACCGGTCGCACCGGTGGCAGTGACGAACCCTGGGGTTCGGCACCTGCTGTTGGCGCAGACCCGTGGAACACCCCCGGCGTCCCGAGCGACGACACTCCCTTCTAACAACTTCAGTTGATCTGACAGCTGTCAGACCGACCTCAACGAAAGAGAAATCATGGCTGGAAAAGCAAGCGGCGACCGCCGCAAGCCGCTTCGCGGTGGCAAGGGCGCTAAGGCCCTCGCTCCTGCGAAAGCAATCCGCGTGGGCGTCATCGACTACAAGGATGTCGCAACCCTGCGCAAGTTCATCTCCGAGCGAGGAAAGATCCGCGCTCGCCGAATCACCGGTGTTTCCGTACAGGAGCAGCGCCTCATCGCACGTGCCGTCAAGAACGCACGCGAAATGGCTCTTCTTCCTTACGCTGGCTCGGGCCGCTAGGAGAAATCATGTCGAAAGTTATTCTGACGAACGAGGTTTCTGGCCTCGGTTCCGCTGGTGACGTTCTTGAAGTCAAGAACGGTTACGCCCGCAACTACCTCATCCCTCAGGGATTCGCGGTTGCATGGACTCGTGGCGGTGAGAAGCAGGTTGAGCAGATTCGCGCAGCCCGTGCCGCTCGTGAGCTCGCAACCCTCGAAGAGGCTCAGGCTCTCAAGGCCAAGCTCGAAGAGACCAAGGTCAAGCTGGCCGTCAAGGTTGGCCGTGACGGTCGGCTGTTCGGTTCGGTAAAGACCGCTGACATTGCTGCTGCTGTTGCTGCTGCCGGACTCGGCGACATCGACAAGCGCAAGGTCGAGATCGTTACCCCGATCAAGTACACCGGTGACCACGAGGCAACCCTGCGTCTTCGCGACGACATTGTTGCAACCGTGACCGTCCAGGTTGTTGCTGCTAAGTAATTAGCTTCACAAGAAACCGGATGTGTGGCCTGCGGGCCGCGCATCCGGTTTTTTGTGTCCCGATGATGTCTCACGAGGGGTAAAACAGGGGTTTTCCACACCTTAGATGGCCCTCTGGTTGAGACTTTGTGCACAAGTCTCAACTTTCACTTGAGGGAAGTTAATACTCACAACAGGGGATAACTAAAAACCCAGGTCAGAGCCTATTTAAGTAGACAAAAATTCTTGCCTTCCACAGGACATTCCACAGGTTTTCAACAATGTTTACGGCGTTTCGCTCAAACTACCCACAGGGTTATCCACAGGGGTAGTTGAAGGTTGAGGCTTTCATTTCTAGTGTGGGCACAACCCTCTTTACGGGGGCGTTTCAGTGTCAGTGCCCTGGCGTTAGATAGCCAACATTCGCCGACAACCAATCTGAAGAGGATCCCTCGTGTCAATGCCCAGTCCAGGACGCCCCGGTAACGCCGGCGAAGCGTGGCAAGGCGAGCGCACACCACCCCACGATCTTCTCGCCGAACAAAGTACTCTCGGCGGCATGTTGCTCAGCAAAGACGCTGTGGCAGATGTCGTTGAGACCCTTCGGGGAATCGACTTCTACGTTCCTAAGCATGAGGTCATTTACGACGCGATTCTTTCGCTTTACTCGCACGGAGAACCGACCGACGTCATTACCGTCACTGATGAGCTCACCAAAAATGGTGATCTTTCCAAGGGTGGCGGTGCCGAGTACCTGCACACGCTGATTTCGCTGGTTCCCACCGCGGCAAACGCGGGTTATTACGCAAACATCGTCGCCGAACGGGCACTTCTTCGTCGCCTGGTCGAGGCCGGTACGCGCATCGCGCAGATGGGGTACACCGGGGAAGGCGAAGTTCTCGACTTGGTGAACAACGCCCAAGCTGAGATCTATCAGGTCACTGGTGCAGCCGAGGCTGAAGACTACGTTCCGGTCAGCATTGCGGTCACCGCAGCCATCGATGAAATCGAGGCTGCCAAGAACCGCGACGGCAAGATGACCGGTGTGCCTACCGGGTTTACAGCACTGGATGAACTCACCAACGGACTCCACCCCGGTCAGCTCATCATCATCGCCGCCCGTCCGGCACTCGGTAAATCAACTTTGGCGCTGGATATTGCTCGTGCGGCAACCGTCAAGCACGGTCAGGCAACCGTATTCTTCTCGCTCGAAATGGGACGAAGCGAAATCGCCATGCGTCTGCTTGCCGCCGAGGCCACTGTTCCACTGCAACACATGCGCAAGGGCACGGTTGCGAATGCCGACTGGACCAAAATTGCCAGCACCCGCGGTCGAATCGACACCGCACCGCTTTTCATTGACGACAGCCCGAACATGACCTTGGTCGAAATTCGCGCGAAGTGCCGCCGTCTCAAGCAGCGTCACGACCTCAAAATGGTTGTCATCGACTACCTGCAGCTCATGACGAGCGGCAAGAAGGTCGAAAGCCGCCAGCAAGAGGTCAGTGAGTTCTCGCGAGCCCTCAAACTTCTGGCTAAAGAGCTCCAGGTCCCCGTTATTGCGCTTTCGCAGTTGAACCGTGGCCCAGAACAGCGTGCCGACAAGAAGCCGGCCCTATCCGACCTTCGTGAATCGGGATCGCTCGAGCAAGACGCCGACATGGTCATCCTTCTGCACCGTGAAAGTGCGTACGAAAAAGACAACCCACGAGCCGGTGAAGCCGACTTCATTGTTGCCAAGCACCGTAACGGTCCCACGGCCGAAATCACGGTTGCGTTCCAGGGCGGGTTCTCTCGCTTTGCGAACATGGGCGAGATGCAACAGCAGTAGATTTAACGGGTGCGTTCACCCTTCTCCGGCTTCCTGCTAGCTCGTGCCTTGCCCGCACTCATCGCAGCTGCGGTCATCACCTTCTCGGCGAATCACTCGGTGATTGTGGGACAGCTGGTCTTCATGGTCTACGGATTCGTCATCGCTCCCGTTTATGTGTGGGCATCCTTCGCCAACGGATTTGAACGAGCAGGCCGCATCAGCATCTTGTCGATTGGTGTCGCAGCGATTCTGGGTGCTGCGATTACCGCAATCACCATTGACCAGGGCTTGATCGCCTTCACGCTCACCGTGGGAATCTGGGCCGCGATCAGTGGAGCTCTCGAACTTTTTGCCGGCTGGACAAACCCGCGACGCGAACAGGCACGCGAGATGTTTTTGCTCGGTGGTATTACCGCGGTTTTTGGTCTCGTTGAGGCGGTCATCCCGTTGAGCGAGCTGTACGCGGTTGGTATTTTTGGAGCGTATGCCGCCATTCTTGGTGTCTTCGCTGGCATCGCAGGATTTTCCACTTCGAAGGGCGCACAAAAGCGCAACAGAAAGCAGGCTGACTAAATGTCACAACCCACGCGTCGCGACCGTTTTCGTCCGGTCGAGTACATCAGTCTTTCGTTCGGAATCGCCATCGTTGGTGCGCTCGTTGTGTTGATGTCCACCCGCGACCTCAAATTCGCGCTCATCATTCTGGGTGTTTCGTTCGTCGCAGCACTCGTGCTCATCGCGATGTTTGTTTTGGCCGTCAAGCCGAACAAAGAAGAGATTGTCGACATCGAAGAGATGTCAGCCGCCGACAAACACTAGGGCTCGCCGGAGGTTAGCCCCAGAAGCTAGAGTTCGGTGACGAGGCCTTCTGCCACACCGATGTAGGTCGCGGGAGTCAAGGCAAGCAGGCGTGCTTTGGCGTCGGCGCCAATGTCGAGCTTCTCGACGAAAGCGATGAGGTCGTCTCCGGTGATGCGCTTGCCACGGGTGAATTCCTTGAGCAGTGCGTATGGGTCGCTGATGGTTGAACGGCCGGCAACGACTTCAGCGCGAATCACGGTCTGAATCGCTTCGCCAAGAACTTCCCAGTTGGTGTCGAGGTCTGCGAGCAGGGCATCACGGTCAAGCGAGATTTCACCCAGGCCACGGCGAATGTTGTCGAGTGCGAGCAGCGAGTGTCCGAATCCGACACCAATGTTGCGCTGGGTGGTGGAGTCGGTGAGGTCACGCTGCAGACGGCTGGTGACCAGCGTTGCTGCGAGCGAGTCGAGTACGGCACTCGAGAGTTCGAGGTTGGCCTCGGCGTTCTCGAAACGAATCGGGTTGATCTTGTGAGGCATGGTCGACGAACCCGTTGCGCCAGCCTGAGGGATCTGACGGAAGTAGCCGAGCGAGATGTACGTCCAAATGTCGGTGGCAATGTTGTGCAGAACTCGGTTGGCGTGTGAAACCTTGCCGTAGAGCTCTGCCTGCCAGTCGTGCGATTCAATTTGGGTGGTCAGCGGGTTGTGCGTGAGACCGAGACCGGTGACGAACTCGCGAGAAAGTGCGAGCCAGTCAGCATTGGGGGCCGCAACGAGGTGGGCCGAGAACGTGCCGGTGGCGCCGATTAACTTGGAGAGGTACTCGGTGGCTTCAATCTGAGAAAGGATTCGACGCAGTCGGTACACTTAGACCGCAAATTCCTTGCCCATGGTGGTGGGGGTTGCCGGCTGACCGTGGGTGCGGGCGA
>JBDKLU010000002.1:0-2507 GCA_039795475.1 Actinomycetota bacterium
GACGCTCAACGGCGTTACCGCAAACTCTGCCTCGTACAACTGGTCGTCGAGCGGAATGGGTGATTGCGCGTACGCGAGCTCGAGCACGTCAACCTTGACCGTATCTGCCTCGTGCACCTCGTACGTAAGTGTTAACCTGTCCACTTCGTACACCAACTCCTCGGGAAGCGACATCACGGTTTCGTTTGACGATTCCGCCGCGGCAGTTCTTCGCGCTGGAGCAAGCACGTTTGGCGTGAACGGTTCTAATGGCAGCAGTTACGCCAGCACTTCGGACTCAAACGGTGGCTCATTCACCGTGGGCGATGAAGACAACTACATCAACGGCAGTTTCTCGGCATGCTTGGCGAGTGAAAAACTCTCGACCCTCGATGAGGGCGAGGAGCTCACCGTGGATATCGTCTTGCAGGTGGATGGTGTCGACCAGACACTTGTCGATGACATCAATGACCCAGAAACGGGCATCGGCGAAGTTGAGATTCGAGGTTACGAGTCCGGAATCACGAGTGCTTTCACGTACACCGTTCCGACGGGTCGTACCACGTCAACCGAAATTTCTCGTGACTTCTACTCGGGCAGCCCCAACTCGGGAACCTGGACGGGAAGCATGACCGTCAAGGACAGCGACGGCGTGACCGTAGCTGGCGAATGCTCTGGCGGTTATGTCCCCGGTGCGCCCGTGACCTACCCGACCACAATCAGCGCGCCCTCCTCGCCTGTCTCGCCGGTTCTGCCGTTTACGCAGACCACCAAGACCATCGGGGCCGGTCTCACCGCACTCACATCGGCCACATCAACGGATGATGGATCGGGCGGCAAGCTCTACGCAGCAGGAGTGAGCGGAAACGTTAAGGTGATTCAGATCACACCGTCGGGTGTCAAGTCATCCTTCGCCAGGACTGGTACGGCCACTATCGCGGGCGTTACCTCGGTGAACAGCTTGGGACTCTACGCCGCAAAGTCCAAGTGGTTCGCCATCTCGGGCAACCCGATGACCGGATTCAAGATTCACCTGGGTTCGATGTCCTCTTCGACGGTGACCACGAAGAACGTCACCGTAGCGAAACTAACCGCCGTCTGCGGATCGGGTTACACCGGGTCGAACGTTGCGGCGCAATCCTCGGCTGCTGCCTCACCACTCGTGAACGTTCGCTGCTTTAGAAGCGCGAACGGTGGCAACCAGAGCGTAATTGCCACGATAACCACGTCTTCAAGCAGCACCGCTTCGGTGACGAAGGTGGTCGCCCTCGGTAGCGCAGGAACGGCTGGTACGGCAAAGTGCATCTCGACCTCCTTGGGAAGCAACCTCGGGGCAACTGGCAAAGTAAACACGTTCGTGGCCTACGTTGTAACGGGAACGGGAACGAATCCTTCGTGCATGTCGTTCTCCGCGGTTAGCAAGCGCGAGATTGTGATGATCACCGCCGCCGGTGTGGACTCGGTCAAGACTGTGTCGGGCAACCCCTGGGGCTCGAGCGCCAGCGACGAGCCATACCGTCTGTACTTTGCGCCTGGCAAGACCACCGGTGCCTTCATCGGAACCGCCATGATAGGTGGCATGATGAGCCCGCCCACGGGAGTGCGTCTTCTCACCGTGAGCTCGGCTAAGACTCTCGCAGTCAAGTCGACCAGCATCCTGTACTCATCGGATGCGCTGGTCGACCTCAGCTACCCGTCGCTCTTCCCGGTCAAGGAAATCAGCAGCTCGAAGTGGGCCTTGCGATTGAACAACCAGACAGGTGCGGATGAAATGAACTTTGGTGTTGCGACCGTAAATCCGAGTACGGGAGCAGTGACGGTCGGCGAAATGCTGAACGTCGCTGGCTACGAGAGCATGTCGTACGCGCCGATCATTAACACCACGGCTTGGTCGTCAGATGGCAAGGTTCGACACTACGTGCTGAACAGCGCCACCAGCGTGACTATCTCGACGTGGACTAGCCCCTCGTCGTAATAAGCCGCAAACGACTGAGGCCTCGAACCGGACAGGTTCGGGGCCTCAGTCGTTAATTCGGCTGGTTAGGATTGCGCGAAGCGGTCGAGCACTTCGACTAGTTCATCGGCGGCCGAGTACATCACCATGTGGTCACAGTCGAGCTCGACGGTCTCGACCACGGCGGTGTCGCGCGCCATCTTGCGCTGCAGAGGCAGCGGAATTGCGCGGTCTTGCAGAGCGAAGACGTAACGACGAACCAGGGGTCGGTCATCCTCGATGTTTACCGGGTTGGTGAACGGGATGATGGGCTGCGATTCGATGCTGTTCGCCTCGACAGCGTTGAACACCTCCATCGGCGTCGTATTGAAGAGTGCGTCTTTAGCGGCGGCGCGTGGGAACGTACCAATCGGTGGCTCACCACTGACGACGAGGTTGGCCTGGACCTGATCGCCCTGCCCCTCGGGGGTTCCGGCCAGGTCGAGGAGTGACTGCCCGTTCCGTGGCAGGAACGCCGTCAGATAGACCACCTGAGCAAGCGCTCCCCCGCCCGCAACGAAATCATTGGCAGCCT
>JBDKLU010000003.1:0-4263 GCA_039795475.1 Actinomycetota bacterium
GCCGGCGAGACGCTCAAGCGCTGTTGGGTCGGGATCGCTGTCCTGAGCCAGCAACCAGAGCAAGCCGGTGTCGCTGGAATCAGAAATGGATGCGACAGCGCGACGCACGGCTTCACCGAAGTCTTCTCGATGCTCGAGGGTTAGCACAGTTCCAGAGAAGCCGGCCAGTGACGTGGAGACCGAACCGCGAGAGCCATTGTCGACAGCTACGACGATATCGGGGACACGAGTTTGTGCGTCAATCGCACGAAGGGTGCGAGACAAATGTTCGCCGCCCTCGCGGGCGACGACAATCGCGACAACTCTCGGCTCCATATCCAAACCAGCCTAAAAGCGCATGTCTGCGCACGAGCCTAGGTGGTAGGCGTGGCGGATGTTTCGGCGCGATAACGCCGTAAGCCTCAGACTAGGCGCGACGACGAAGCTTGCGGCGCTCGCGCTCGCTGAGACCGCCCCAAATTCCGAAACGCTCATCGTTTGCCAGAGCGTATTCGAGGCACTCGCCGCGAACCTCGCAGGACGAGCAAATCTTCTTTGCCTCGCGGGTCGATCCACCCTTTTCTGGGAAGAACGATTCTGGGTCGGTCTGGGCGCAAAGTGCGTCGGCCTGCCATGAAAGCTGGGTTTCGTCATCTTCGACGATGGTGGGGCGAACGCCAGGAACGCCAAGACGAACGGGATCAACGAACCAGTTCTCAGGAACTGAGGTGGTGTATGCGGATGCCATAAGTTTTCGCCTCGATCTGTGGACACGCATCGCTCGCGTGGTTATCTAATTACACCGATGTCATTCGCTTTTCGTCAAGTCGAGATTTACCGACTTTCAAGCTCTACATAAGACTTTCGGTCTAATTTCGTGGGTTAACCCTTACTTGTAGCGACAAAAATGTCGCCAGAACCCTCAATACGCAGACTTTTTTCGTCACCGGTAATGAAACACGCCTGTCCTCGATGAAGGGTCAGAGAGCCGTGAGCGCCAGAAAGGCGTGCTTCACCAGCTACGCACAGAGCAACACCGGCGACAGAAATGTCAACCGTCGAGGCTGCATCAGAATCTGCATATCCGGCTGCCGCGCTGTTGTGATGGCGGTACAAAACGAAGTCATCAACCGGAGCCTCAAACCTCGAGAGCACCCCAGAAAGTTGCTCGGGTGCGAGGCGAGGATCCACGAGTGGTTCGAAATCCGCAATGCGGATGAGCTCGTCCACGTCGACGTGTTTGGTCGTCAGACCACCGCGCAATACGTTGTCGCTGGCGCTCATGAGCTCGATGCCCAGACCGTGCACATAGGCGTGAATATTGCCCGCCGGTAAAAAGAGCGCTTCGCCTGCGTCAAGAACGACACGGTTGAGCATTGCTCCGATGACGATTCCGGGATCCGCGGGATAGGCCTGCGCCAAGGTACGAATCGTCGCCGTGGTCGAGGGGGCAACGCTTGCCGCTTGCTCCGTTTGAGCCGCCGCAGTGAGCTGAGCGATGACGTGAACCGACGAGTGCGCACCGCGAAGCAAATACTCGACCGCCCAGGCGTAGGCCCTCGAAACACTCGCGCGGGATCGATCGCGAAGCTCATCAACAAATGACGCGGCCGCTGATGCCCCTCCTGCGTCACCATAGGCGTCGACGAGCGACTGCAAATCGTGCACCGTCGCGGAAATAGGACGGAACCCGCACAGGGCAATGAATTCTTCGCTCAACGCAACGATGAGTTCGGGCTTGTGCTCGGCATCTTTGTAGTTACGAATCGGAGAATCTGCGGGAAGACCAGCGGCATTCTCTCGGGCGAATCCGGCTTGAGCTTGGGCTCGCGAAGGATGCGCCTGCAACGAGAGCGGCGCTGCCGCAGCCAAAACCTTGAGCAAGAATGGCAGGCTCGTCGCGCCCGCGAGCGCTCGCTGGGGGTCGGTGGCAATCCACTCATCGAGTGCATACTCACCATCAGCCGACACAAGCGCGGGCGATCCTGCGTGGGCGCCGAGCCACAACTCAGCTTCTGGCGCACCGCTGGGCACGCGACCCTGGAGCTCTGCGATAGCCGTGGTCGAACCCCACGCGTAGTCGCGCGGCGTATTCGACAGGGGTAGCAACATCGCCTCAACGGTAGCAAGCGCTAGGTTCCAGAAGCCTGAATGCCACCCCTCAACGGAAAGTAGAGAAAAAGAAGTCGCACAAGAAGTCTCAGTGTGTTTGTATCGAAAGTGGTTCACAATAACCGCCGAGCGTAAGGGGTCTCGCACCTTGTCTTTCACACCTGCCATTTCCGACTTTTACTCACTGTCGAGCTCGCTGCCCGACCACGAGAAGGCTTTCCTCGCCAACCTGCGCACCTATCTCGAAACGGATGTCGCACCTGCCCTGACACCCCACTGGGAGAAGGCAACCTTTCCGAACGAGATCGTCGCCGGCTTGAGCAAAGCGGGTGTGCTCGGAATGGCTCACGAAGAATCGTGGGTGTTCGAGAACTCGCACTTGTTTCGCGGCTGGGTAGCCTTCGAACTTGGTCGCGTCGACGCATCCGTTGCCACCTTTGTTGGCGTTCAAAATGGTTTGGCGATGGGCGCCATTGGTGAGTGTGGCTCGCCCGAGCAACGAGCTCAATGGCTGCCTCCCATGTCGCGCGGTGAAATCATCGGCTCCTTTGGTCTGACTGAACCGCTCTCCGGATCCGACTCTGCGCGTGGCTTGCGCACCACCGCCGAACGCAAGGGTGATGTTTGGATCCTCAATGGAGAGAAGCGCTGGATAGGAAACGCCACCTGGGGTGACATCACCGTCATCTGGGCAAAGGATGTCGCGGATGGCCAGGTCAAAGGTTTTATTGTCACGAACGACTCCCCCGGGTTCAGTGCGGAAAAAATCGAGAACAAGGTTTCTCTGCGCATCGTTCAGAACGGTCACATCACCATGACGAATGTGGAAGTGCCCGATGCAAACCGTTTGGTGAACGCCAACAGTTTTGCTGACACCGCTCGAGTTTTGCGCAACACTCGCCTCGAGGTTGCGTGGGAGGGTGTGGGCGTTGCTGCTGGCGCCTATGAGGCGGCGCTTCGCTACGCAAAGGATCGTGTGCAATTCGGGCAGCCCATCGCATCGCATCAGCTCGTTCAAGACCTGCTGGTCAAGAGCCTCTCGAACGTGACTGCTTCGCTCTCGCTCGTTCGCGAAGCATCCATGGGTCTCGACAACGGCACCCTCAATGACGAGCACGCGGCCATGGCGAAACTCTTTGCCACAACGAAAGCTCGCGAAACCGTTGCGATGTGTCGCGAAGTCGTCGGTGGTAATGGAATCGTGCTCGACTACGACGTTGCACGGTTCTTTGCTGACGCCGAAGCTCTTTACAGCTATGAGGGAACGCGCGAGATGAACACCCTCATTATTGGTCGAGCGATTACAGGCCACGCGGCATTCGTCTAGCCTGAAGGTATGAATTCACGGCTCGGGAAATCAGCACTGACGGCCTTCACCGTCTTTTCGCTGTTCACACTCCTCGCTGGTGAATTTTGGCGAAACCTCATTGGCTGGGTTCCGTTCTTTGTAATGACCGGTGTTGCGGTCGTCTTCTGGGCAGTGTTGTTGGTTCGTGGCTGGGATCGAATTCGCCACCGCGGCTTTCCACTCACACTCGTCGTGTTCCTCGGCTGGGCCACGCTCTCCCTGATTTGGTCGTATTACCGCGGGGCTACGGCACTGGCTCTGGTCGTGATTTTCAGCACCACCATTGCCGCATTCGGAATGGCCTATCTCTTGCCCTGGTCATCATTCGTGCGCGCACTCGGCTTTGCCCTGCGATGGATCCTCGGACTTTCCATCGTTTTTGAACTCTGGGTCGCTGTCATCATTCGCCACCCCATCTTGCCCCTGTGGCTTCATGTCGAAGGAAAAGTGCCACCCGAGTTCTATTGGTGTGAGGGTCGCATTCTCGAGGGCGGGCCCATCCAGGGCATTATGGGCAATCGCAACCTCCTGGGCTTTGTGGCCCTCGTTGCCATCGTGACGTTCAGCGTCCAGCTGGCCGACAAACTCATCTCGAAAGTCACCGGAGCTTTGTGGTTGGGCATTGCGTTCTTGTGCATCGCTCTCACCCAGTCAGCAACGGTCATTTTTGCTCTGATCTTGGTGCTGATCTGTGGAGCATTCTCGCTCTGGGCACGTAAGCGTGGCGACGGTCGTCACCGACTGGTCTACTGGAGCGCACTCATCATCTTCAGCGGTCTTGGCTTGCTCGCACTCGTGTTTGGTCCTGAGCTGGCATGGATTGT
>JBDKLU010000004.1:0-4245 GCA_039795475.1 Actinomycetota bacterium
CTCGTAGTAGCCAGTAGCACGCCCAACCCCAGGCGCGTTACAAATGGCGTCGACTCATCCCGAGTGGCCATGCTTCTCGCCGTGCTCGAACGACGGGCCAGCATCAAACTCAGCGACAAAGACGTGTACGTCTCCACCGTGGGCGGAGTACGCCTCAACGAACCCGGGGCCGACCTCGCCATCGCCATCGCAGTCGCGAGCGCATTCCACGACAAAGCCATCGCACCGACCGTTGCAGCTTTCGGTGAGATCAGCCTCGCTGGGGAAGTTCGCCCCGTGGCATCTGGTCGCCAACGCGAAAGCGAATCCACCCGCCTGGGATTCACCACTCTCATCAGTGACGAATCCGGTTCACTGCGTCAGGCCCTCAAGAAGGCTTTCGACACCGCCAAGGACGCTCGCGAACGAGAGCTCGACGCGGCGTTCTAGTTCAGAGTAAATGCCTTGGACTGCGCCGACTTCGAGGTGCCGACAATCGTCGTCAAGTAATAGGTGGCTCCGCCAGCGGGCGCTTTGGCGCGAGTGGTCGAGGCGCAGGTGTCAGGAGAGCTGTACTCGCGGTTCCACACCAGCGGGGTGCCGGACTTGATGATTTCAGTCGGCTGCAGAAGCGCCCAGTACTCGACACCAGCAGCCTGGCAGTCGGTCGACTGCCAAATCAACGAGCCCTTGTTCGTGATCTGGAACACCTGCGAGTTCGTGCCAACGTTCACCTTGCACATGGTCTTACCAACGTTTTGGATACCCATCGAAAGCTGCGGCTGCGCCCCGGCAGCGTAGGACTCTTTATCGGTGGTGGCAGTCACCTTGAGCGATGCGGTTGCGCACTCAGGTGCATCACCGGCGTATCCGGTATCGACACCAGCGATCGCGCCCCCCGAACTCGTGGGCTCCGGATTCGGCCCGACCGTGGGGATGGTTGTTGGCTGTGCCGTTGGAATCGGTTGGCTTTCAGTCGGCGTTGGGTCAGGGGTAGCGCCCGAGGAGCACTTCGAAATACCCACGATGATGAGCACGATGATGACCAGCAAGACACCCAATACGGCAGCGCGACGACGACGGTACATCATCTGCTTCGACGGTGGACGGCGCGCAGGGCCTTGACCGGGTCGGTATTGGGACATAGCCCTACGCTATCTAGAGCACCCTGAGCATTCGCGTATTACCGAGCGTGTTTGGCTTTACACGGGCAATATCCAGAAACTCTGCGACACCCTCATCGGTCGAGCGCATCATCTCTTCGTACACGTCACGCGGGATGATGTCGTCGCTGATCTCGGCGAATCCTTGGCGTGCAAAGAAGTCAACTTCAAAGGTCAGGCAGAATAGTCGGCTGAGACCAATCTCTCGCGCCTGCTTTTCAAGGTCAGCGTAAATCGCGTATCCGACACCGTGGTGACGGTAGTCATCGGCTACGGCGATGGTGCGAACTTCCCCGAGGTCTTGCCAGAAAACATGCAACGCACCGCATCCGATGATGCGGCCGGTAGCGTCGACAGCAACCCGAAACTCGAGAACCGATTCGTAGAGCTCGACGTTTTCTTTGCGAAGCAGAATGTTCGAGTCGACGAATGGCGCAATAAGTGCCTGGATTCCAGGGACGTCAGTGGTGCGCGCTGCGCGCACACTGAACGTCGTTTCACTCATGCGTTAAGGCTATAGGCGATTGAGCTACTCGGTGGGAGCAGCCTCTGCGAACACGTTACGAGTGGTCGTGAAGACGAACTCGTTGTCGACGAGGTCAACGTGTACGTGGTCACCCGCGTTGAGTTCACCTTGCAGGATCTTCTCCGAGAGCTTGTCTTCGACCTCGCGCTGAATTGCTCGACGCAACGGGCGCGCACCGAGAGCAGGATCGAATCCGATTTCGATGAGACGGTCTTTTGCGGCTTGAGTGATTTCGAGCGTCATGTCGCGGTCCAGCAGGCGGTCACTCAGTCGCTTGCCGAACAGGTCGACAATCTGGCGGAGCTCTTCCTTGTTGAGCTGCGGGAAGACGATGATGTCGTCAACGCGGTTGAGGAACTCGGGCTTGAAGTGCTTTTTGAGTTCTTCGTTGACCTTGCCGCGCATGCGGTCGTAGGTGGTGCCACCCTCGCCATCGATCTGGAAACCAACCGGGGTACCCGAGATGTCTTTGGTGCCGAGGTTGGTGGTCATGATGATGACGGTGTTCTTGAAGTCGACAACGCGACCCTGACCGTCGGTGAGGCGACCCTCTTCGAGGATCTGCAGCAACGAGTTGAAGATGTCGGGGTGAGCCTTTTCGATCTCGTCGAAGAGAACGACACTGAACGGCTTGCGGCGAACCTTCTCGGTGAGCTGGCCGCCCTCTTCGAATCCGACGAATCCGGGAGGGGCACCGAACAGACGCGAAACGGTGTGCTTCTCGCCGTACTCACTCATGTCGAGCGAGATGAGCGCGCCCTCGTCGTCGAACAGGAATTCGGCGAGCGCCTTGGCGAGCTCGGTCTTTCCGACACCGGTCGGACCGGCGAAGATGAACGAACCAGACGGACGCTTGGGGTCTTTGAGTCCGGCACGAGTGCGTCGGATGGTCTTGGACAGAGCCTCGATGGCTTCGTTCTGACCGATGACGCGCTGGTGCAGCGCCTTCTCCATGAAGACCAGTCGAGCGGACTCTTCTTCAGTGAGCTTGAAGACGGGGATGCCGGTTGCTTGTGCAAGAACCTCGGCGATGATGCCCTCATCGACGACACCGTTGACGTTGACGTCACCTGAGCGCCACTTGGCCTCTTCGCGAACGCGCTCGCCCTGAAGCGCCTTCTCTTCGTCGCGCAGCTTGGCAGCGAGTTCGAAGTCTTGATCTTCGATTGCCTTCTCTTTCTCGGCGCGAGTCAGAGCAATCTTGTCGTCGAGCTCACGAAGCTCAGGCGGGTTCGACAGGAACGACAGGCGCAAACGAGCACCGGCCTCATCGATCAGGTCGATGGCCTTGTCAGGCAGGAAGCGGTCGCTGATGTAACGGTCAGCGAGGTTGGCCGCAGCGACGAGAGCTCCGTCGGTGATCTGAACCTTGTGGTGTGCCTCGTATCGGTCGCGCAGACCCTTCAAGATGTTGATGGCGTGCGGCAGCGATGGCTCGGCAACCTGAACGGACTGGAAGCGGCGCTCGAGCGCAGCATCCTTTTCGAAGTGCTTGCGGTACTCGTCGAGCGTGGTTGCACCGATGGTCTGTAGTTCGCCGCGGGCAAGCATGGGCTTGAGGATGCTCGCAGCATCGATCGCGCCTTCAGCAGCACCGGCACCAACGAGGGCGTGAATCTCATCGATGAATACGATGATGTCTCCGCGAGTGCGGATCTCTTTGGTGACCTTCTTAAGGCGCTCTTCGAAGTCACCGCGGTAGCGGCTTCCGGCGATGAGAGAGCCGAGGTCGAGCGTGTAAACCTGCTTGTCTTTGAGCGTCTCGGGAACCTGGCCAGAAACAATCGCCTGAGCAAGACCCTCAACGACTGCGGTCTTTCCAACGCCGGGCTCACCAATCAGAACAGGGTTGTTCTTGGTGCGGCGCGAAAGAATCTGCATGACGCGTTCAATCTCTTTTTCACGACCGATAACCGGGTCGAGCTTGCCGTCGCGCGCAGACTGAGTGAGGTTGCGACCGAACTGGTCGAGAACCTGCGACCCTGCGGCCGAGCCGGTGGGCTCTTCTTTAGCACCGGTTGCAACCGGCTCCTTGCCTTGGTAGCCCGAGAGAAGCTGAATGACCTGCTGGCGAACGCGGTTGAGGTCGGCGCCGAGCTTGACCAGAACCTGAGCAGCAACGCCCTCGCCCTCACGGATCAGACCAAGCAGAATGTGCTCAGTGCCGATGTAGTTGTGGCCGAGCTGAAGTGCCTCACGAAGGCTGAGCTCAAGCACCTTCTTGGCGCGAGGGGTAAAAGGAATGTGACCGGTCGGCTGCTGCTGGCCCTGACCGATGATGTCTTGGACTTGCTCGCGAACAGACTCGAGCGAGATGTTGAGCGACTCGAGAGCCTTGGCAGCAACACCCTCACCCTCGTGGATCAAACCGAGAAGGATGTGCTCGGTGCCGATGTAGTTGTGGTTGAGCATCTTGGCTTCTTCTTGCGCCAAGACAACGACGCGGCGAGCGCGGTCGGTAAATCTCTCAAACATGTGAACTCCAACGGTTTGTCCAGTGGTGGTACGTACTAGACAACCAGAGGAGCAATCGAAATATGCCGTTGTTCGCCGTAGGCATACGGGAAGAATTGGCTC
>JBDKLU010000005.1:0-2696 GCA_039795475.1 Actinomycetota bacterium
CTCAGGGTCGTGCACCGGCACGGCTGTGCAACTCCAGTCGTGCACAAGCATATTGAAGTGTTCACTCCGTCGAATCTGGATCGCGTGGTCGAGCGCGAGTGCGGTTCCGGGCGCCGAGGTACCTGCCACCGATTCGCTCCAGTCGGAACCCTCGACGAACATCATCGATTCAGCTCGCGCTTTGAGCCCCTGATCTCCCTCGACCCACAACAGACGCCCCATCGCGTCGCCTACGGCAACGAGCATCCCCGAATCATTGTCTGCATCGCGAACGAGCAACTTGCGAATAACCGGCATGACCGCAGCGAGAGGGTGCTCGTTCCGGTATTCGGTGAGGTCGGATTGCCCATAAACCAGCGGAGAAAGCAGTTTCTCAGGGTTAAGCGCACTCGAACGCTCCCAGGATTCCAAGACGAGCCGACGCGGTCGAACATCCTGTGTCTCGGGCGACGCTACCCACGGATTACTCACGTGGACAGGCTATGTCTTGAGACGAACTAGTTCAAGATAAATCGCTTCGACTGCGCCGACTTCGACGTGCCGACAAAAGCGGTCAGGTAATAGGACGCGCCCTTGGTTGGAACCTTGGTGCGGCTGGCCGACTTGCAGGTTTCGGGAGCGCTGACCTCCTTCACCCACTCAATCGCGGGAGAAGTGGACACCGTCTGCTTCGGTTCGAGTGTCATGAGGAAGTCGGTGCCATCGGTCTGGCAATCGGTGGACTGCCACACAATTTTGCTCGAGCTCGAAATTTGGAACATGAGCTGACTGCTGCCCACGTTCGCCTGGCACGCGGTCGCGCCCGAGTTCGTGATCGACATCGTGAGCTTGGGAACATCCGATGAACCGTACGAGGTCTTATCCGTCATCGCGACCACGGTCAGCGCCTTGGGATCGCATGCAGCTGCACCGATGAGCGTGGGGCCCGGCGTGGGCGTTGCATTCGGGTCCACGGTCGCATTCGGGTCGATAACCGCAGTGGTGGGAATCATCGACGGCTCAGGGGTCGACGTCTCAGACGCGGTCGGTATAGCCGAGGGAGTGTCATTGGATGAACACTTGCTCAGGCTCGTGAAAATCCAGATGATGAGTGCAATCGCAACGACGGCAGCGATGAAGCGGTTGCGACGAACCTTCTTCGAGGGGCCGCGGCGGGCAGGCTGATAACCGGGTTGCACTCGGGACATAGCCCAAGGGTAACTAGAGCAACCTGAGCATTCGGGTATTACCGAGCGTGTTTGGCTTTACCCGAGCAATATCCAGGAACTCGGCCACACCTTCGTCGTGTGAGCGGAGCATCTCGTCGTAGACATCGGGAGCAATAATTACGTCGCTCACCTCGGTGAATCCCATGCGCGCGAAAAAGTCCACCTCGAACGTGAGGCAGAACAGACGCGTCAAACCAAGCTCGCGCGCTTCGCCTTCGAGCTCAGCAAAAATCGCCTTGCCGACGCCGGCACCGCGCCAGTCATCGCCGACGACCATCGTGCGAATCTCGCCGAGGTCTTGCCAGAAGATGTGAAGAGCGCCACAGCCGATCACGGTTCCATCAGTCGCGACCGCAACACGGAACTGCTGAATCGACTCGAAGAGTTCGACCGACTCTTTGCCGAGCATGATGCCCTGCTCAGAGAGCGGGAGCAGCAGCGCCTGGATGCCGGCGACGTCCGCAGTGCGCGCACGACGCACACTAAAGAAACGTTCGGTCATGCCTCTAGGCTACTCAGCTTCGGCAGCAGGAGCCGGTTCTTCTACTTTCTCGTAGCGCTCGGCATAGACGTTCTTCGAGGTCGTGAACACGAACTCACCGTCGACGACATCCACGCGGATGTGGTCACCTGGCACGAGGTCACCCTGCAGGATGCGCTCGGAGAGCTTGTCCTCGATCTCCCGCTGAACCGCACGACGCAGCGGACGCGCACCGAGTGCGGGGTCGAACCCGATCTCGATGAGCTTGTCTTTCGCGCCCTGTCCGAGCTCGATGGTCATGTCGCGGTCAAGCAGGCGGTCTGCCAGTCGCTTGATGAACAGGTCGACAATCTGCAGAAGCTCTTCCTTGTTGAGCTGCGGGAAGACGATGATGTCATCCACACGGTTCAAGAACTCCGGCTTGAAGTGCTTCTTGAGCTCTTCGTTGACCTTGCCACGCATACGGTCGTAACCGGTGCCGGTGTCGCCCCCGGCCTGGAAACCGACGGGGGTTCCCGAGATGTCCTTGGTGCCGAGGTTGGTGGTCATGATAATCACGGTGTTCTTGAAGTCGACAACGCGACCCTGACCATCGGTGAGACGACCCTCCTCGAGAATCTGCAACAGCGAGTTGAAGATGTCGGGGTGAGCCTTTTCGATCTCGTCGAACAGCACAACACTGAATGGCTTGCGACGAACCTTCTCGGTGAGCTGGCCGCCCTCTTCGAAGCCGACGAATCCGGGAGGGGCACCGAACAGACGCGAAACGGTGTGCTTCTCGCCGTACTCACTCATGTCGAGCGAAATCATGGCGGCTTCGTCATCGAATAGGAACTCAGCGAGCGCCTTAGCCAACTCGGTCTTTCCGACACCGGTCGGACCGGCGAAGATAAACGAACCGGATGGGCGCTTCGGGTCTTTGAGACCAGCACGGGTGCGTCGGATTGACTTGGCGAGAGCCTCAATGGCTTCGTTCTGTCCGATTACGCGCTGGTGCAGTGCCTTCT
>JBDKLU010000006.1:0-2889 GCA_039795475.1 Actinomycetota bacterium
CCTTCGATCCAGAAGAGGTCAGCGACAACATGAAGCAGTACGGCGGCTTCATCCCTGGTATCCGCGCCGGTCGTCCAACCACCGAGTACCTCGAGTACGTGCTGAGCCGAATCACCTTCCCGGGTTCGTTCTACCTAGGTTTGATTGCGCTTGTTCCTCTGCTTGCCTTCTCGCTCCTTGGAGTGAGCCAGAACTTCCCATTCGGTGGAACCACGATTCTGATCATCGTTGGTGTTGGTCTTGACACCGTCAAGCAGATCAACGCGCAGATGCAGCAGCGCAACTACGAAGGACTCTTGAAGTGACCCGCCTTCTTTTGATCGGTGCCCCAGGCGCCGGCAAGGGAACCCAGGCGGAACGCCTGTCAGCAGCTTTTTCTATTCCGGCCATCTCGACCGGCGACATCTTTCGCCATAACGTCAAGAATGAGACCGAACTAGGCAAGCAGGCCAAGGCGTTCATGGACCGTGGCGAGTATGTTCCAGACAGCCTCACCAACGCTCTTGTGCGCGACCGCCTCTCGCAGAGCGACGCCGCAGCAGGGTTCTTGCTCGATGGCTACCCACGTACTGCCGACCAGGTCGTTGAACTCGACGACATTCTTGCGTCGAATGAAACCGAGCTTGAAGCGGTAGTTCTGCTCACCGCCGACACCGACGAGGTTGTTCGACGCCTGCTGAACCGTGCGCTCGAGCAGGGTCGCGCAGACGACACCGAGGACGTCATTCGCCGTCGTCTCGAAGTTTATGAGGAACAGACCGCTCCGCTCATCAGCGTCTATGCGGAACGCGGACTCGTAATCATGATTGACGGTCTCGGCGAAGTCAACGAAGTGACCGAGCGCATCCTCGAGGGCCTTGCCGCCCGCGGTATCGAAAACCTCTAAGCACCCGCTTAGGCAGATTCCCATGAGTCGTCACGGCTTCGAACTAAAGACCAACGAGCAAATCATCCTCATGCGCGAGGCTGGTCTAATTACGGCCGCGGCGCTTCGCGAAGTGCGTAAGGCAATTCGCCCGGGTGTGACCACGCTCGAACTTGATGCAATTGCCGAGGCCGCGATTATCAAGCGCGGAGCGCACTCAAACTTTCAGCTGGTTGACGGTTATTTTCACACCATTTGCACCTCGGTAAACGACGAGATCGTGCACGGCATCCCCGGCGGCCGCGTCTTGAAGGCCGGCGATTTGGTCAGCATCGATTGCGGCGCTGAAAAGGGCGAATGGAACGGCGACTCTGCGATCTCGGTCATAGTGCCAGGTGCGGATGACGGCGAACCTACTGCTGCCGAGGTTGCCCCGGCCACGCTGGCCACCCGTCGTCTCTTGTCGGATGTAACCGAAGAGTCGCTCTGGGTCGGCATTGCGGCCTTGGCAAAGGCCGAGCACCTGCACGAAGTTGGTGCAGCCATCGAGGATTACGTCGTCGAACAGAGCGAGGCGCACAAGCAGCGCTTTGGCATTCTTGATCAGTATGTCGGTCACGGAATTGGTCGCTCGATGCACGAAGATCCACCTGTCTACAACTTTGCTGTGCGCGACAAGGGGCCGAAGGTAGTTCCAGGCCTGTGTGTTGCCATCGAACCGATGATTACGGCTGGCAGCAACAAGACCAAGATTTTGAAGGACGGCTGGACCGTGTCAGCAAAGGATGGGTCAGACGCTTCGCACTGGGAACACACCGTAGCAGTGCACGATAAGGGCATTTGGGTTCTCACCGCCGAAGACGGCGGCGCAGCCCGCCTGGCCAAATATGGTGTCACTCCCGTGGCCCTCGGCTAAAAGTATTAATTACCAATATCGAGTGAATTCCCCTAGGATTGAAACTCGGTGTTTCTGCACGTAATCCCAATTCACAAGGTTGGTGCTTTTGCGTGCGCTCGAAACGTCGAACCTGCTAGCAGATAAGTGAGTACATGGCCAACAAAGACGGTGTCATCGAGATCGAAGGCTCAGTAGTTGAAGCTCTTCCGAACGCAATGTTCCGTGTCGAGTTGACCAACGGCCACAAGGTCTTGGCCCACATCTCAGGCAAGATGCGCCAGCACTACATCCGAATCCTCCCAGAGGACCGCGTGATCGTAGAGCTGAGCACATACGACCTGACTCGTGGTCGAATCATTTACCGCTACAAGTAAAGACTTGGCGACTGGCTCAATCGAACCAGCGTCTTGAAACCGGTTAGCAATAACCCCAAACAGAAGTAAGAGACATGAAGGTAAACCCAAGCGTCAAGAAGATTTGCGACAAGTGCAAGGTCATTCGTCGCCACGGTCGCGTCATGGTCATCTGCGAGAACCCACGTCACAAGCAGCGCCAGGGCTAGTCCGAACTTCGCTTCGCAATACAACTGAATAACTACAAGGCAACGCTCAGCCACGAAACCCGAACCCTTGCGGTTCGCAGCTCGTGGTGGCACCTCCGGAGAAGGCCGGAGCCTGGTCGTACGACCGGGGTAGCGCTGCTGCAGACCTTCGAAATACAAGGAGAAATCCAATGGCACGTGTTGCCGGTACCGATATCCCAGACGCCAAGCGCGTCGTAATCGCACTCACCTACGTCTACGGCATTGGCCGTACTCGCTCGGTTCAGATCCTGGAAGACACCAAGATCGACCAGAGCATCCGCGTAAAGGACCTCACTGACGACCAGCTCGTTGCAATTCGTGACTACATCGAAGGCAACTACAAGGTCGAGGGTGACCTCCGTCGCGACGTCGCTGCTGACATTCGCCGCAAGGTTGAGATCGGCTCATACGAGGGTCTGCGCCACCGCAAGGGCCTCCCAGTGCGCGGTCAGCGTACCAAGACCAACGCTCGTACTCGCAAGGGTCCAAAGCGCACCGTAGCCGGCAAGAAGAAGGCGGCTCGCAAGTAGCCTCTGGCTCGCG
>JBDKLU010000007.1:0-6496 GCA_039795475.1 Actinomycetota bacterium
GCCCCCAACGTCAAACCATCCGACATCGCACTGGCTCGCAAGATCAATGCCGAAATGCGCGAATGCCTCGAGCACTTCGAGCCCACGCGATTCACCGAACTCAACCACGAGTTCCACGCCGTGATCTTCGAGCACTGTGCCAACCTGCACATTCTCGACCTGGTTCACCGTGGCTGGAACCGCTTGGCCACCATTCGTGAATCGTCGTTCATCTACGTTCCTGGTCGGGCAAAAGAGTCGGTCGAAGAACACGACCGTCTGCTTGACCTGATCGAGGCAAAGGCGGACCCGCTCGAAATCGAGTTGGCCGCTCGCAACCACCGACTATCCACGCTGCACCAGTTCCTGGCCAGCAAGAAGTAACACGACCAATCCAACAAGGAGCACCCATGACTAACCGCCCAGCAAACCTGCCCGAGAAGATTCAGCACTTCATCGATGGCAAGTTCGTTGACTCGATCGACGGCGACACCTTCGACGTCATCGAGCCAGTATCGAACGAGGTGTACATCAAGTCGGCTTCGGCAAAGGCAGCTGATGTTGACCTCGCCGTTGCCGCAGCAAAGAAGGCATTCGACGAGGGCCCCTGGCCCCGCATGCTCCCCCGCGAGCGCTCGCGCATCCTGCACCGCGTTGCAGACATCGTTGAGTCGCGCGACGAGCAGCTCGCTGAGCTTGAGTCGTACGACTCGGGTCTGCCGATTACTCAGGCACTCGGCCAGGCTCGTCGTTCGGCTGAGAACTTCCGCTTCTTCGCTGACCTGATCGTCGCCCAGCACGACAACGCCTTCAAGGTGCCCGGCCGCCAGATGAACTACGTCAACCGCAAGCCGATCGGTGTTGCTGGTCTGATCACCCCCTGGAACGTTCCGTTCATGCAGGAGTCGTGGAAGCTCGGCCCCGCGATGGCAACCGGTAACACCGTTGTGCTGAAGCCCGCGAGCTACACCCCGCTTTCGGCCGCTCTGTGGCCCGAGATTTTCAAAGAGGCTGGCGTTCCTGACGGAGTCTTCAACCTCATCCTTGGTTCTGGCGGTGTCGCCGGTGACCACCTGGTCAAGCACCCGGATGTTCCGCTCATCTCGTTCACCGGTGACAGCTCCACTGGTGCAATGCTTTCGACAAACGCAGCCCCCCTGCTCAAGAGCCTCTCGCTCGAGCTCGGCGGAAAGAGCCCCGCGGTTGTCTTCGCAGACGCAGACCTCGAGGCTGCACTCGACGCAACGGTCTTCGGTGTCTTCTCACTGAACGGTGAGCGTTGCACCGCTGGTAGCCGTGTTCTCGTTCAGCGCGACATCTACGACGAGTTCGTCGAGAAGTTCGCTGAGCGCGCTCGCAACATCAAGGTCGGCCTGCCCACAGACCCAACGAGCGAAGTCAGTGCTCTCGTTCACCCGAACCACTTCGACAAGGTCATGAGCTACATCGAAATCGGTAAGGGTGAAGGTCGCCTGCTCGCAGGTGGTGGCCGCGCCGAGGGATTCCCCACCGGAAACTTCGTCGCCCCAACCGTCTTCGCCGACGTCAAGCCCGACGCTCGCATCTTCCAGGAAGAGATCTTCGGACCGGTCGTTGCGATCACTCCGTTCGACACCGACGAAGAAGCACTCGAGTTGGCTAACAACACCCGCTACGGCCTCGCAGCTTACGTATGGACAACCAACCTCAAGCGCGCACACAACTTCGCACACGGCATCGACTCCGGAATGGTCTGGCTCAACTCGAACAACGTTCGCGATCTGCGCACGCCGTTCGGCGGCGTCAAGGCTTCTGGCCTTGGTCGCGAAGGCGGATACCGCTCCATCGACTTCTACACGACCCAACAGTCTGTGCAGATCACCCTCGAAGAATCACACTCCCCCCGCTTCGGCGTCGGTGGCGCGACCTTCGGCAAGCACTAGTCACAACCCGAATAAAGAAAGGACAGATCATGTCTGAACTCAAAGGACGCCAGAAGACCTCCAGCGGTTTCTACGTCACCGAAGAAGCACCCATCAAGTCCAACAACCCTGTAGCTACCCCCAAGGCAAGCCCGCCGGACATCCTCCGCTGTGCCTACATGGAGCTCGTCGTTACCGACCTCGCCAAGTCGCGTCACTTCTATGTCGACGTTCTGGGCTTGGTTGTCTCGCACGAAGACGAGAACGCAATCTACCTGCGCTCGATGGAGGAGTTCATCCACCACAACCTCGTGCTTCGCAAGGGCCCGGTTGCTGCTGTTGCCGCATTCTCGTACCGCGTTCGTAGCAACGAAGACCTCGACAAGGCTGTCGCGTTCTACACCGAGCTTGGCTGCGATGTCCGTCGCGAGAAGAACGGCTTCGTCAAGGGAATCGGTGACTCGGTTCGCGTTGTCGACCCGCTCGGCTTCCCGTTCGAGTACTTCTACGAGACCACTCACGTTGAGCGTCTCGCATGGCGTTACGACCTGTACGAGCCCGGCGCACTTGTCCGCCTCGACCACTTCAACCAGGTGACCCCTGACGTTCCCCGTGGCGTCAAGCACATGCAGGACCTCGGTTACCGCGTTACCGAAGACATCCAGGACGAAGAAGGCACCGTTTACGCTGCATGGATTCGCCGCAAGCCGACCGTTCACGACACCGCAATGACCGGTGGCGACGCCCCCCGCATGCACCACGTTGCGTTCTCGACTCACGAGAAGCACAACATCCTCGCGATCTGCGACAAGCTCGGCGCACTGCGCATGTCGAACCACATCGAGCGCGGTCCCGGCCGTCACGGTGTTTCGAACGCGTTCTACCTCTACCTGCGCGACCCCGACGGTCACCGCGTTGAGATCTACACGCAGGACTACTACACCGGCGACCCCGACAACCCCGTTGTCACCTGGGATGTTCACGACAACCAGCGCCGCGACTGGTGGGGTACCCCCGTTGTGCCCAGCTGGTACACCGACGCCTCGCTCGTGCTCGACCTCGACGGTAACCCGCAGCCGGTCATCAAGCGCACCGACTCGTCTGAGATGGCCGTCACCATTGGTGCCGACGGATTCTCGTACGGCAAGGAAGGCGAAGACATGCCTGACTGGAAGAAGGGCGAGTTCAAGCTCGGAAACCAGCTCTAAAAACTCGCTGGTCGAGTCCGTCGTCGATTGAGCTTGTCGAAATCACGACGCATCGAGACCGCCGAAATCAAGGACCGGGTGCCACCGCAAGGGCACCCGGTCTTTCGTTTAACTCTGCGCCTGCTTTCTGCTGGCTCGGAGGAAACGGGTGTTAGATAAGAGCAGGAGCGTGATCTCATGCGTATCGGCATTCCGACAGAAATCAAACCCAGCGAGTATCGAGTAGCGATAACCCCCGAGGGTGTTCGGCGTCTAGGCAGCAACGGGCACGAAGTGTTCATCCAGGCCGGTGCGGGCATCGGCTCGAACATCCCCGACTCACTGTATGAGGAGGCGGGAGCCACACTCCTCGCGTCAGCAGCAGATGTCTGGTCGCGGGCAGAACTCCTGCTCAAGGTCAAGGAACCCTTGCCAGAAGAGTACGGCTACTTTCGAGAAGACCTGACCCTGTTCACTTACTTGCACCTCGCCGCTCAAGAGCAGCTGACACGCGCCTTGCTCAAGTCGGGGATCACGGCTTTCGCGTACGAGACGGTCCAGCTACCCAACCGCAGTCTGCCCCTGCTCAAACCGATGAGCGAGGTTGCCGGGCGTCTCTCGGTCATTGCCGGAGCAAACGCAATGTTCAAGCCGAACGGCGGTGCGGGTGTGTTGGTCTCTGGCGTGACGGGCACCGCTCCCGGACGCGTGGTTATCTTGGGCGCAGGCGTTGCCGGCACGAATGCCCTGCAGATGGCAGTCGGACTTGGCGCGCATGTGACGGTGCTTGATACAAACTCGGAGCGCTTGGTCCAACTCTCGGCAGAGTTTGGAGATGCGATCACCGCAGTGCCCTCAACACCAGAAGCGATTGAGAGTGCGTGCATGGCTGCCGACCTTGTCGTCGGTTCGGTGCTTGTTCCAGGGGCTAAAGCCCCGAAACTGGTAACCAACCAGCTCGTCGCCAAGATGAAGCCGGGTAGCGTGCTGGTTGACATCGCCGTGGATCAGGGCGGTTGTTTTGAAGACACCCATCCCACCACTCACGACAACCCCACCTTTACGGTGCACGGTTCGGTTTTCTATTGCGTGGCGAATATGCCCGGCGCCGTTCCACAGACTTCGACCGAGGCACTCACCCACGCGACACTGCCATACATCGAGAAGCTGGCACAGGGCTGGCGGGATGCCCTCAGCGACGATGCACTGCGAGCGGGTTTGAACACCTCAGGCGGACACCTATTCAATGCCGCAGTCGGTGCGGCGCATGGAATCCCGGTTACTGAAGAGCTGAAGTAAGACGAGCAAGACCATCGAGCACTGTAGAGCGCAAAGGCTGCTTGCGCCACTCGTCGAGAGTCAACTGCCGACTCTGCGAACGGTACTGCTCTTCGACCTGACGCATCTGGTCGACGAATGACTTGCCGCGCACAACGAGCGAGATTTCTTTGTTGAGACTGAACGAGCGCATGTCCATGTTGCTCGAGCCGATCACGGCGATTTCTTCGTCAATCGAGAAGTGCTTGGAGTGCAGAATCGTCGGAGCTTTGTAGAGCCAGATGACAACGCCTGCTTCAAGCAAGGCCTCGTAGTACGAGCGCTGTGCGTGGTACACGAGTGTCTGGTCGCCAATTTCAGAAACGAACAGTTCAACGTGAACGCCGCGCTGAGTTGCCGAAGTGATGGCGTAGAGCATCGACTCGTCGGGCACGAAGTAAGGACTCGTGATGATGATGCGTTCGCGGGCTTGGTAGAGCAAAGTCAGGAACAATCGCAGGTTGTTTTCAGTGACATATCCAGGGCCACTGGGAACGAGCTGGCAATCCAACTTTTCAGAAGCGGGATGAGCAACCGCAGGCGGTGTTTCATTCGGCAGCAGATCATCCGTCTCGCCGTACCAGTCCGTCATGAAGATTGCGTTGACGGTAGCGACAACCGGGCCGGTCAGTCGAACCTGCGCGTCTTTCCAGTGGAGACCGCGCTTGAGGTTGGACTTCTTCAGGTAGGTGGAGTCGATGAGGTTTTGTGAGCCCATCCACGCGACCTTGTCGTCGATAACAACAAGCTTGCGGTGGTTGCGAAGATCGGGACGTTCGTATTTGCCCTGCAAGGGCGCGAAGGGAAGCATGAGTTCCCAGTGCACACCGATCTCGGTGAGCTTGCGACGAGTCTTGCGGTAGCTCACCGTGCGCAGCCCCGCGACATGGTCGAGTAGCACGCGAACGATAACCCCGCGCTTGACTGCACGCTCCATGGCCTCAAAGACGGGAAGCGTCACTGTGTCATACGAGAAAATGTAGAACTCGAGGTGCACAAAGTGCTCTGCGAGATCGATGTCCGCTGCAATGTCGCGGATGTTCTGTTCGTAGTCAATCTGCAAGCGTGCCGAGTTTTCGCCAACCAAAGGCATAGCTCCGAGTTCGCGGTTGAGAGCGACCACCGACGGGAACCACTCCGGTGTCTTGGGAATTGCCCGCATGAACTCCGCGATTTTGGTGCTGTCTTTGATGAGCTCGTTGACGTGCGCTTGCTTGCGACGACGCTTCTTGCTGAGCTTCGGGCTACCGATGAGCAAGAAGAAGAGCACGCCCACATAGGGGATGAAGAACACAGCGAGCAGCCATGCCATCGCCGAACCGGGGCGACGGTTACGGGGAATGATGATGATTGCGAGCACACGGACGATGAGGTCGATGGCAATCAGGACAACGGCGATCCAGAGAGACGCCTCGCTCCAGCTCATTTCGCGTCGGGCTTTTCGTTCACGGGAGGCAGGCCGCGCTTGGCGCGCTCTTCGGCCTCAATCTGCGCGAACGTGTCACGCTCAACGCGATCGGCACGAAGAATTGATCGGATGATCAGCCAGAACAAAACTCCAAGCAGCGCGGTCGGCGTGATCGACCACAGCGCGTTGAGCCAGAAGTTGTCCATGGTTTCAGGCTACTTGACGAGCGGGAAAAGAATCGTCTCGCGAATGCCCAAACCTGTGAGCGCCATGAGCAGGCGGTCCATGCCCATGCCCATTCCGCCCGATGGCGGCATGCCGTGCTCGAGGGCCTTCAAGAACTCTTCGTCGAGAGGCATTGCCTCGACATCGCCCTTAGCGCCCTGGCTGGCTTGGTGCATGAAGCGCTCGCGCTGGACGACAGGGTCGACGAGCTCCGAGTATCCCGTTGCGAGTTCAAAGCCTCGAACGTAGAGGTCCCACTTTTCGACCACACCGGGGATGGAGCGGTGCTCACGGGTGAGCGGGCTGGTCTCGACGGGGAAGTCCATGACGAAGGTGGGGCGAGTAAGGCCACCCTTGACGAAGTGCTCCCACAGTTCTTCAACGAGCTTGCGGTGGTTGGGTAGGTGAACTTCAACGCCTTCTTTATCGGCAAGTTTCTGCAGGTCGGCAACGCTTGTCTCAGGCGTGATCTCAACACC
>JBDKLU010000008.1:0-2702 GCA_039795475.1 Actinomycetota bacterium
GCCGGCGATCTCGAACAGCCCACCGAGGTGCAAGGGCTCGGGCAGCCGGTAAACCTCTTGCTCGGTGATGTCGAGTTCGCGCACCAGCAGATCGAGGGTGACGGCATCCATGCTCTCGCCAATTTCGAGGCGGATGGGTGGGCCGAACCGGCGACGCAACAGACCCTTTTCGAGCACCTGGATCAGGTTCTCAGTCTCGTCTTCTTCGATCTGGACGTCTTCGTTGCGAGTAACGCGGAAGGCGTGGTGCTCGAGCACTTCCATGCCGGGGAAGAGTTCGCCGAGGTGGTTGGCGATGAGCTCTTCGAGAGGAATGAAGCGAACGTTCGAGAGGGGTTCGCGCGAATCAACGCGAATAAATCGGGGGAGCATCGCTGGCATCTTGAGGCGAGCAAACTCTTCGGTGCCGCTTCGGGTGTTGCGCACTCGCACGGCGAGGTTGAGCGAAAGACCCGAAATGTACGGGAAAGGGTGCGCCGGGTCGACAGCCAGCGGCATGAGGATCGGGAAGATTTGGTCGCTGAAGTAGCGCGACAGGGCGAACTGGTCGGATTCTTCGAGCGAATCCCAGGTGACGACCTGAATGCCAGAAGACGCCAGTGTTGGAGCAACGAGCTCTTGGTAAACCTTTGCGTGACGAAGTTGCAGTTCGTGTGCTTTCTCGTTGATCGCTGCGAGCACGTCCTGAGGTGCGCGACCCACGTTGGTCGGTACTGCCAAGCCGGTCACGATGCGTCGCTTGAGACCGGCAACGCGAACCATGAAGAACTCGTCGAGGTTACTGGCGAAAATCGCCAAGAAGTTGGCGCGTTCAAGAATCGGCACCAGCGGGTCTTCGGCAAGTTCGAGCACGCGCTGGTTAAACGCCAGCCAGCTCAGTTCGCGGTCAAGAAAACGATCGGATGGCATGCCAACGATGTTGATGACTCCGGTTGCCTCGAAGTCGTCGTCGACACCTTCGACGTTGTCGTCGTCGGTCAGGTCACCAGGGTTTGTGGGCACGTTGCTGATCGTCTCTTATCTAGGTGAACGCGCGGTTACGCGAGGGTGCGCTCGTGGGCGCCAGCCGTTTCGTCACTCGAATTGAATCGGTAACCGACGTTGCGCACGGTACCGATGAGCTGTTCCATGTCTCCGAGCTTGGCGCGCAGGCGTCGAACGTGAACGTCGACCGTGCGCGTTCCACCGAAGTAGTCGTATCCCCATACTTCGCTGAGCAGCTGCTCGCGGGTGAAAACTCGGTTGGGGTGCTGGGCGAGAAAACGCAGAAGTTCGAACTCTTTGAACGTGAGGTCGAGCGTGCGGTCATTGACCTTGACCGAATAGCTTGCTTCGTCAATGACTACACCCGCGGCAGCGATCCTTGCGTCCATGGGCTTTTCAGCGTTTGCGCGACCGAGTACAAGGCGGATGCGCGCGTCAACCTCTGCCGGACCAGCGGTGTCGAGCACGACGTCGGCAATTTCCCAGTCGGGCGTAACTGCGGCCATGCCACCCTCGGTAACGACAAGCAACAGAGGAGCGTTCAAACCGGTGGCGTGCAGAATCTTGCACAGAGTCTTGGCGGCGACCAAGTCGGCACGAGCATCGAGCACGATGACATCGCTATTCGGTGCGGTGACTAGCTGAGCTGGCTCAGCAGCGATGGTGCGCACCTGGTGTGAAAGCAGCGAGAGGGCGGGAAGAACATCGCCGCCGAGGCGCGAAGCGAGAACCAAGATGGATGCCATGAACCCCTCCTTTTTGCTCGCCTGCTAGGACTATCCCCAGTCTACCGCGCGTTTTTTTACCTTCCTACCCGCGGAAATCCATTCGATGGTTTTGTCCGCGAACCGGTTTAGGATGGAATCATGCTTGTTGGACTTGAACTCTTCTTCATCGGCCTGCTTGGTCTCGCCGGTCTCTCGATTGCCTGGATCGCCGGCATCGTTGTTTTCAAGCTCTACAAGGGTCAGCGCTAAGGCCCTTTTCGTGAGCGGAAACCCGTTCACCGCGCAGCGCGATTTTGTCGCTGGCAATGCGTTTGTCGATTTCGACCTTCGCGGAGTTGTCGCACTCACGGGCTCTGATCGTCTGAGCTATCTCGATTCGCTCGTCAGCCAAGATGTTTCACAATTGGCTCCTGGTCAGAGTGCCGAAGCTTTGCTTCTTGATCCGCAGGGTCACATTGAGCGTGTGATGTGGTTGCTCGAAGACGGAGCCACAACGTGGATTCTCGTCGACGAGGGCGAAGCCCCACCGGTTGCGGCTTTTCTTGATCGCATGACGTTCAGCAAAGATGCCGAGGCACGCGATGTTTCTGACGCGTTTTACCGCGTAGGTTACTTCGCTGGCGGACCTGCGCAAGTACTCGCCCTGTCGGTTGCTGCTGTCCCGAACGGTATCCCGCTGGAATGGACCGACCCATGGTCGAGCGTCAGCACCGGTGGTTGGCAATACGCCTCGGGTCCGAATCACCCCGGTGCCGATTGGAATTACCGTGAGGCGATCATCCCGCGTAGTGTCGCGCTGAGTGCTTTTGACGCCATCGAGCGCATCCGCACACAAGACTGGGAAGCACTTCGCATGGCTGCCTGGCGACCTCGTTTCAAGACTGAGGTGGATGCCCACTCGCTACCGCACGAGTACGACTGGATGCGCAGTGCTGTGCACCTCAACAAGGGTTGCTACCGCGGGCAAGAGACCGTTGCTAAGGTGCACAA
>JBDKLU010000009.1:0-23563 GCA_039795475.1 Actinomycetota bacterium
CAGGCTGTCACCCGCCTGTGATGCCGTGAGGGTACACAGTCCCGCCGCGAGAACGTGAATCGTATTCGCTTCGACGGAACACACAGTGGCATCTGAGCTCGCAACGGTCACTGGGATGCCGCTGTCGGCGTCAGTGGTTGGCGCGATGGTGAAATCACCGGAAGTGACCGCTCGGTTCGCGATCACACCGAGCGAAACGATTTGCGCCTTTTTAGTGATTGCTGCCGTTGTCGCACTGAAAGACGTGTACGACTGCGCGGTGCCACTGTCGTCGAGGTTGCTCGCCGTTTGAGCCAGTCGGAAGTAAGCGCCAATGTCAGAGCCCGTAGGGGTGTAGGTGAGGGACGTTTCTCCATTGATTGCGATGCATCCAGCCGGAGCCGTTGCAAGCGCGCTTCCGACTCCACCCACAGCAACACCGCTAGAAGTGCACGAGAACCATTGATTGGTTGGAGTGCCCGTCAGAGCATTTCCGATCCATGTTGGCGCAGTTCCGGTGATCTGCGTTCCCCAACTTCCGGCCGTGCTGACGGAAGCTGCCACGCTGTAGTCGAGGGTCGCCGCCGTAATCGACAAGGCGATAGAAACGGGCGCCGCTGCATCGTAGGTTGAGTCTCCAGCCTGGTTGGCCGTGAGCAAACATGTTCCGTTGGTAACTGGGTGCAGGGTCGAGCCATTCAAGACGGTACAGACGCTCGGGGTCGTTGACGAATATGTCACAGCGAGGCCCGAGGTTGCAGTCGCACCAGTCAGCGCCTGATCTCCGCCTGCCAAACGGATAGTGGAAGCGCCCGAATAAGAAATGCTCTGGCCAGTAAGCACACTTGGGCCAGCCCCCGAAGCGACCACGGCTGTCCCCAGCGGTGCCGTCGATGCGCTGTAAAGAGCGGCGCTGGCCCAGGTGGTCAGATTTCCCGCACAGATGACCACGTCAGCCTTGGTATAACAGGTGACTGTTCCACCGATTTCGACCGATTCAACACCAGCATTTGCTGGCGCCGGTAATTGAGTAAGCAAGCTGTCATTCGTGGCGCTGAAGGTGTTTGCAGCGTCGCCAAAACGTCCCTCGCAATACACGGCTCCCGCGAAGGTGACAAAACAGTTGGAAATCACCGTTCCACCGAAATACCGAGCTGTTTTTACTTCTGCAAGGTTCGAGGTGAGCACTGGTTTAGCAGGCGTGCCACCGCTCGAGAAAGAAATGGCAATGGGAGTGACACTATTGCCTCCCGTTGTTCCGTTTACGGTGATCTCATTCCAGGATGCCTGGCCCCAACAATACGCTTGGCCATTACGAATTCCACAGGAGTGATAGCTACCCAACGAGATGTCCGAGACGCCAGAATTCCACGTCGCGACAAGCTGGGGGGTGTTGAAAACTTGAGAAGCGGTGTGCGTGTTACCGAACAAACTTGCTGAGGTAGGTGACATTTCCTTGCCCCAGCAGAAGGCTGCGGCGAGTTTGATCGCGCAGAAAGCGTCATTTCCGGCAACTACCCGCTGAACGCCAAAGCTGAAATCGACGGGCCCCAGTGAAGCGTTCCAAGCTGTCGTCGGAACTTTTGCAATGTAATCGTCAGCCACCCAGGAAGCATCCGTGGTGCCACGACCCAACGTGCCAGACGCATTGGAGCCCCAACACAGCAGACCGTAGTTGTACGTCGAGTTATTGACGATCGCGCAGGAGCTGACGGTGCCAAGAGCTAAATCGACAACTCCGGTGAGCACGTTGCCTTGGCCGTCGGTCACGGGCGTTGCAACGCCCTTATCGACCTTGGTGCCGTCACCAAGCTGCCCGAGGTTATTTCTGCCCCAGCAATAGGCAAGGTTGGCAGTTGTGATTGCACACGTGTTCGGGAAGCTGGTATCGGCCATACCGGAGTAGATGCTGGTCACGCCCGTGAGAGGGTTTCCGTCCGCCTTGATAACCGGGGTCCAGTTCGCCGTTGTTTGCTTTTGGGTGCAGCTGGTGGTGCAGATTGTTGAATTGATTCCTAAGACCCCGTATTGATTTGTACCCGCGCAATAGACCTTGCCGCCTTTGAGGAAGCATCCGGCACCGTCTGTCGTTGTCGCAGCCAGCCGTTTTGGCAACACTCGGTTAGTTGATTGCGCGAAGGCCGTCACTGTCGACGAATATGTGGCCGACTCAGCGACCGTGATGTAAAAACCTACGTCGATGGGACGGGCCGTGTAGCTTGTTGCACCCGCTGCCTCGGGAATAGAAATGCAGTTAGTCGGGACTGTTTGCGTCGAAACAGGAATAGCCACTGGGCAGCGATACCACGTGTATCCCGTGCTCGTCGGCGAGCCAGTCCACGTTCCGGCGGTGTACGTGAAACTACTGCCGGTTCGAGCTATACCGCTCGAGGTTACTGTTGCGACAGCCGTTTGCCCAATCGCTGCATACGTTGACGACGCACTAAAGCTCGTCGTGGATCCGATTTCATTACGCGCTGTCATAGCCAGCAAGAAATAGGACCCGATGTCGGAATCTGAAACGGAATACTCCGCCCCGACACCATAAGAAATGGGTGAACAGCTCGCATCGCGAGAAGATGATGATGCAAGTACCTGCGCAGAACACTTGTTCCATTGATAAGTCGGCGCCGAAGGCTGCGGAAAGCCAGTGATTGTCGGGGAGTTCGCAGAAATCGCAACCTTAGCTACGGGTTGAGCTGCAGGAGTAAAGGAGCTGATGATTGGGGCAACATCGAATGCGCCCATAATGGAGTCCATTGAAACCACGCCGGTTGGCGAGACTTTGGCTGTAGTGCTGTTAACCGTTGTTCCGTTGCCTAGCTGGCCGTTCGTGTTATTACCCGAGCAGGTTGCAACACCGGGCTCCCCTGGGTTTGTCGCAACCACCACGCAGGTGTGGTAATCGGACGAAATCTGAGTGACGTTCGACGAATAGATTGTGGACGCAACAAGTGAGGAAACAGATGATGTTGACCCTGTTTGCAGAAGCCCGCCGTAGTTGCCGTAGCCCGTGCAGTAAGGCCTGCCACCAGCAGCCACCAAACACATCGTGTCGAGGGCACCAGTGTTTTCTCTGGTCATGTCAAGATCAAAGTAAGCAAGGTGCGAGGTATTTGCACCCCAACCGACCGCCACATTGGCATTCAATACAGCGGAGCTGGCGGTGCCGTTTCCTAGGGCACCCTGACTTTGTGATCCCCAGCAGTAGGCTTGGCCGTCTTTGATTGCACAGGCGCCAGACCACCCCACAGCAATACGAGTCACGTGAGATGAAAGTGCAGTCGCACCGGTCGTCTGCGGTGCAACTGCGTATAAAGCGGTTACAGTCGCACCACTCGACTGTTGAAAGTGACCGTATGTGCTGTAACCCCAGCAATAAAGCGAACCACCTGCAATTGCGCACATTGCATCGTTTGCGCCTGAAGCTTGTTGAACACCCGTGAGGTAATCGCCAGCCGTCGCAGATTTGAGTACGCGCTGAACATACCCAGTGTTCGTAGCTCCGTTGGCGCCAGTTGTCGAGGCGGTATTTCCGTTACACCAGATAGCGCCCTGGTCTGTGACGTAACAGATGTTGTAATAAGACATCGCAACATCAACGACGTTAGTGAGCGGAGTGTTAGCAGCAGAGAGTACTTGGACAGCCCTGTTCGCTGTTGCTACGGCGGTGGTCGATCCCTGGGAGAACTCGCCACCAAGGTTGTAGCCCCAGCAATATGCGTATTTATCAAGTGTCACAGCACAGGACTTGGCAAAGGCTCCTGACATCACAGAAACCACGTTGGAAAGAGGCGTCCCATCGGGCTTGAGAACAGGACCGGTAACGTTCTTCTGTGGGGTGGTGGTGCCGTTTTGACCAGTTTGGTTTTGAGAGTTCGCACCCCAACAATAGACCTGCCCTGTTTTGATGGCACAGGTGAAGTCCTTACCAGCCGCGATGATTCGAGATTTGCGAATCCATGGAGTCGAAGCGGAGTAGACCGTGGCCGTTCCGTCGACGCTCGTTGCCGTTACTCCAACGATGACGCGAAAACCAACTTCAGACGGCGTCAAAACATACGTCGAACTGGTCGAGTTGGCTTCGATGGCCCAACACGAAGAATCGAGGGTGGAGCTCGAGCTGGCGACATCGGCCGTGCATCGGTACCACTGATACGAATACGTGCCGCTGTCCCAGGTGCCAGCGGTAGCGGTGAGCTTCTTGCCCATGAAGTAGCGGTCGCCGGTGGGAGCCGTGATCGTGGGAGCCGAGGTATTAATGGGGGCAGTCACCGCCGACGCCAATGAGGCCACTGTGACGCCGCCCAGAATTGCGGCAAAAGTCACAACGACCAGCATGATTGCGCGCCAGCCGCGCATCAACATTGGGGTTTGCATCACCCCTAAAAATACGAGTCAGGATGACCATCAAAACCACGAATCGAGGGCTAGCCATTGACGCAGAAACCGCGTGTTCAGCTATCTCACAGACCTGATTTCGACAAGCTCAATCAGCATTCACCCTGATTACAAGACAGCGAGGCAAAGCAGTCACAACGGCACTCGTGACTTCACCGAAAGAATCGCCATCGATCTGCACGAGAACAGGTTCATCCATGTGCCACTCAACGCGGGGTGCTTGGCGGTAGCGCATAGACGTAATGTCGGGCAGACCGCGGAGAATTTGAGTTTTGTTGGGCGAATTACGAACGGCACTGCCCACTGCGACGCGGCGCAGAATGCGAGTCCACCCCCACGCAGTCTTGGGATCGAGTGCAAGCACGTCGAGCAATCCATCGTCGAGCTTTGCCTCGGGCATGAGCAGGAATCCACCGGTGAGCACACCACAGTTGCCGATGATTGCCGTGTGCTGGCGGCGGCGAGCGTGCTGCCCGTTATCGAGCACTACTGTGAGCGACTTTTTCTCATTGCGAAGTGCCGCCTGCAGAATCGGCGCAATGTAAGCGAGCCAGCCGATGCGCGCCTTGAGCTTGGGGTTGGTCAGTGCCGCCATCGCAGCGTCCAGGCCGATGCCCGCCATGACCAAGAAGATTGCCTCGCGCTTGCCCATCGGTCCGTCCGTCGTTGCGTGTGCAACATCAATTGCGTGGTCTTGCCCTTCAAAGGCAATTCGCACACAGGCTTTGATGTCAGTGACGGGCAGATTGAGGTTTCGCGCCAAGAGGTTGCCGGTGCCCCGAGGGATGATTCCGAGAGGGATGCCCGAGTCACGAAAAACATCGGCCACGACTCGAAGCGTGCCATCTCCCCCGACGACCAACACGAGATCGGGACGCTTGGTCAGGGCTCGTTGCGCGGCCGCGTATCCGCCGTCTTTAGGCGCAGTGGCAATCCAGGTCGGACGGGCATAACCGTGCTTAGCGACCATCACATCTACGTGTTTGCGAACCGTCTCAATCCCTTTTTTCGTGGGATTGCACACGATCACAACGTGACGCTTTGCCTCAGCCATTAGGCGCGATTCGCTCGAATCTCGTGCCCCTGAGTGGTGAGGCATCGACCCGTTTCGAGGTCAAACTTCCAATCATGGAGACTGCAGGTGAGGATGCCGTTTTCGACGGTTCCCGCCTGGGCAAGATCAGCGCGAAGGTGAGGGCAGCGACGCTGCACCAGCCAGTCTCCAAGGCGCACATCTTCACCGTCGTCAGACTGCGACTCGTACCAGTTCTGCACGTAGTCAATGCGCTGCTCAGACAAGCACTTCATGAACGTGTAGAGGTACTCGTTGAACTTTCCAATGCGACCCGCTTTGAAACGAACCGACAAGAAAATGGAGTTTGACCAGTCAATTTCGCGGTCGCGCAGGTTGGTAGCCACGAGTTCTGGTGGAATCTCGAACCAGTAACGCACCGCCTCATCGTCAAAACGACGAACCTCGCCCTTGGGGAAATCGGCGACCATTTCGAGTGTTCCGATGGTGAACTTTACGATGGCGCCGATACCGTCACACAGCAGTGGTGCGCGCTTCATCAGCGGTTCCCACCACGCCTTAATCTCAGCGAGCATCTCGTCGTCACTGGGAACAGGCGCCCAGGATGCGCGGTCTTCGGCGAGCTCGGCTTGGTTCGACTGACGCTGCTGTTCGAAGTACTCCCACTTCTGGGTGAACATGAAGTCGATCTCTTCATCAGTGAAAAGCGTCTGCGTCACGACTGTCTCACCATTGTTGACGTCGACAACCGTTCCCGGAATAAAGACGTGGCCATTAATGTCGGGGCGAGCCTGCTTCAGCTCGTCGAGGAATTCGACCTGATCCGTGAAAATGGCTTCATCGTTCTGCCCCTTGGCATTGAACGGGAAGAGCTGGTCGTCGTAAAAAGCGGGTGGGCCAGCGTGCGGAAAAACGTGCGGTGCATTGATCTTGTCGATATAGAAAAGCGCGCGCTTGGTCTGTGCCTCACGCTTGAGCTTGGCGAAGTGTTGCTTCTCTCCCAGAGGCAAGTCATAGGCCATCGGCCACCAAATAGCGCCCGAGAACTGTGTGAAATAGGCATCAATCTTGCCGAAACCAAGCAACGCCTCGAGGTCGAGAGGGTGAGCATCGTTTTGATCGAGGATGCACGCGGTGCCGTCATCCAGCGACAACGACGAGTCGCCGATCGGGCCGTCACTCGGGCCACGCATGGGTGTGATCATCATGCGAAGACCGTTTTCTTCGATCACTTCGCCGGCACGCGTGTAGATGATGTTATTGAACCCGAGAGCGCGAATGTCGGCCTCGAGATCATCTGTCGGATATTCCGGCAGAAGGACTTTAATGTCTTTGGGAACGTAGGTTTTGAGCAACCACGGATCGAAGTGGTCGCGGTGGCGGTGTGAGATGTACAGGTAGTCGGCCTTGCCGAACTTCTCCCAGTCGAGACCGCGATTGTCGGGCCACACGAACCAGGAACCAAAGAATGCGGGCTTCACCCACGGGTCACAGAGAACCGTTCCGCCCCGGGTTTCAATGTACAAACCGGCGTGACCGAGGCAAGTGATTCGCATGCCTCAAGTTTACCGGTGGGCCTAGTCGTCGGAGGCTAAGGTGCGCTCAACAACTCGGTGAATAAGCGCGATCCACTTCTCGGGATCGAGGTGCGGCTCGGTGATGTCGTCGAGCACGCGACCGAGCGTGTACGCCTGAATCAGAACAGCAGCCGACATGGCATCAAAGTCTCGACTAAACCAACCCTTGATTTGCCCCTCGCGAATGAGGTCGGCAAGGGCTCCGTTAAGGCGGTGCTGTTCAGCGTTGATGAGTGCCTGCAGGTTGGGGTTGCGCGCAGCACGGCTCACCGTCTGGATGCGCTCGATGCGGTTAGGTCGAAATGCAACAGACTGCGTTTGCTCGGTAATTCGAGCGAGCCCCGCAAGCAAGTCTTCGCGAGTCTCCGAAGCAGCAACAATCGGCACGATGCTCTGAATACTCAGGTCGACGTAGTGTGCAAATCGATACGCGAGCGCGGCATCGACCAAATCTGCCAGATCAGTGAAGTGGTGGTAGAGCGAGCCTTTAGATATTCCCGAAATGCTGAGCACTTCGTCAACGTTGATTTCGCCCGGGCCTTTGGTCTCCAGCAGCTCGACGACGACCTCAATCAGGCGCTCGCGCGTAGGGTGCTGGGCTCGTTTCATCTCTCTAAACTACGGGATAAGAGCGGTGGAAATCGACCAGCGAACCTTAGGTGTTTCCCTAACATTTGTAGCGCTGACTTCGGCGATAACTGCCTTGCCACGATCAGCGGCGCTAAGCACGTATGTGGAGTCTGTAGCTCCGCTGATCACGGTGCACGAAGTCGGTGCCAGAGTCGGCGAAAGGATCGGCTTGACCAGAATAGGTGCACTACAACGAAGCCAGCGATATGTGAACGCAGGCGTTGCAACAGTGGTGAGTGCGCGCATCTTCGCCCAGGTCTTTCGACCAACTTGGCCGTCTGCGACGAGGTCTTGAGACTTCTGGAACTTGATAACGTCGGCAACAGTGCGGGCGTCGTAGACGCCTGTGCGCGGCGTCTTGTATCCGGCGTAACGAAGTGCATCTTGGATGCCCAGAATCGGGTAGCCCTCGTAGCGCGCGCCGGTCATCGTAAGCGTCACAGGAACGACGGCGCCGGTCCATGTTCCGTTGCTTGTGGTGAGCGTCGAGCCGACGGTTTCTGTTCCGGTCACGCGAGGAATCAGCGGGTCATCGGCAACGGCCGTGGTGGATGCGGAGTAGGTTGCCGTCGAACCGATTGCATTCGTCGACACCGTCTTCACGACGATAAACTTGCCCTTGAGTGCAGCACCGAGGGGAAGGTTTGCCGTGGCGCTCGGAGTACCAAGCGCAACACATCCGGTGGGTGCAGTCGACGAAGCAACCTTGACCTGAGCGTTGCACGACAAAAATTGGTACGTCAGCGTTGCCGCTGGAACAGTAATCCAATTGCCAGCCTTTGCAGTCAGAGCCTGGGCGATCTTCGGTGTTCCGCTAACCACCGGTGGCGTCACAACGAGCGGCACGGACTGTACCTGCGTGCTCGCCGAAGTTGAGACCGTCGTTGCAGACGTGTTTGTTGCCGTCACCTTGGTGCGGTAGTACTTGCCAATGTCTTGATTACGCGCTGTGAATGTCGCTGCCTTTGCGTTCGGAATGTCGGCACACACAGCGTTTGCCGCGGCCGAATCACAGACCTGCCACTGATACGACATGGTGGGTGCAGGAAGGGCCGTCCATGTTCCCGTTGAAACAGTCATCGCTTGAGCTGGACGTGTCACGCCAGAAATCGCCGGAAGAACAGTGTTCGAGGGCGCCTGATAAACGCGAGCCGTCGAGATCGTCATGATTGAGGCTGTGCCGGCAACGTTTCGCGTTACAACCTGCGGTGCAATGTACTTGCCGACGTCGGCCAGAGTCAGCGTGTAAGTAGCTGCCGTGGCGCCGCTAATGACTGCGCAACCGGTGGGCGTGCTCTTCGAATTCGTCTTGACTGGGCTCGTGCACGAGTACCACTTGTAGGTAGACGTGGGCTTAGGTGACCCCTTCCACGATCCCTTATTGACGGTAAGTACGGTGCCAACTTTTTCAAGCCCGATTGCTGTACCAGTTTGCGATGGCTGGCTGTCTACCGTCGGTGGAATGCCGTTCGGGTCACCGAACCACATGAAGAAGTATCGGAAGAAGTTGCGGTTTCCGTAGGCGCCACAGGGTGCGGTTCCCCAGCCGGCGTTGAGTGCCGCCTGGTTCGGGGTGTACGGCGTGTACACGTACAACGCGTGGGTTGCCTGGTTGGCGATGTAGACGCGCTTCGTTCCACACGACGGCGAGACTCCGTATTGGATGTTCTGCCAGGTGTACGCCTTCTTCATCTCGGTAAATGGGTAGTCGTACGGCGTTCCAGGGCCGGTGCCAGGCGGTCCGGTGTAGCGCTTCATCATGTAGACGCCGCGGTAAACCTGCTTGAAGAATCCGGCGGTGAGACCACAGCCGTCACCAGAGTCGGGGCAGTCGGCACCCATCGCGTATCGGTACTGGCGATCGGTCGGCCACGTATCAGTGACCAAGCCCTGCTCTTTTTCGAGCGTGACGAGAATAACCTTCTGGCTCACCCCACAGGCTTTACCAACCTTGTAAATGATGGTGGCTGCAGACTCGGGAATGAGGACTCGTTTTCCATTTACCGTCTTAGAGTCAGCAACGTAACGAGAGCACATGGGGTTCGCGGCAATGTCTTTGGTCATGTCTGTCTTGCTCTTCAGGCAGGTGTAGCCAGAGCGGCATGGTCCAACCTTCTCGTTGAGGAAGATCTGCACACTGCGTGCGCTCATAGCGTTGCCGTCGAAGAAAAGCTCGTCAGTAATGATTCGACCGGCTTGGAACTTTGACACGTCAACGTCGTACTCGGGCCACATCACAGCTGCTTGCGCCGGCTGCGCAGGAGCAACAAACGAGGGCACGACAATTCCGACGCCAGCGATGACCGCAGCGACGACTGTGAGCGTGAGTGCGCGCACCCACGATAAACGTGCCCATTGCATAAACATGGTTCTTTAAGTCTAAAGAACTAGTTGAGACTTCTGGGGATTTACGGGTCAAAGGTTCATCCAAGAATTTGACGCAGATTTGGATGTCTGCCCACCTAACTAGACTTGACTCATGGCTGCTAGCAACGACCGTCTGGTCTGGATTGACTGTGAAATGACGGGTCTCAACCTCGATGTTGACGAACTCGTCGAAATTGCAGTGATCGTCACCGATTCTGAACTCAACCCCATTCACGAGGGATTTGAGCTTGTTATCAAGCCCAACGAGTCCGCACTAGCAAACATGGGTGAATTTGTCACTCAAATGCACACGACCTCCGGTCTCATCACCGAGATAGACGGTGGCGTCAGTGTCGGCGAAGCCGAGATTAAGGTTCTCGAGTACTTGCAGGGCCTCATTCCGGAAGGGCAGCGCCCTCCCCTGGCCGGCAATTCAATCGGGACTGACCGCAGTTTCTTGACTCGCTACATGCCGCGACTCGATGATTATTTGCACTACCGAAATGTGGATGTGTCATCCATCAAAGAGCTTGCCCGTCGCTGGTACCCACGTGCGTACTTCAATGCACCAGCAAAAGACGGCGGTCACCGAGCACTTGCAGATATCCGCGAATCGATTCGCGAGCTGGCCTATTACCGCGAAGCGATCATGGTTCCGGCTCCAGGCCCCACAACCGATCAAGCGATTGCCGCTGCTGAACGCGTTTCCTCTGACGTGTAATAGACTTGATGAGTTGGTTTCGACCAACAGCCCATGGTGGGTATAGCTCAGTTGGTAGAGCGCCTGATTGTGGTTCAGGAGGTCGCGGGTTCAAAACCCGTTACTCACCCCAAATGAAAAGCCCCGCAGAAATGCGGGGCTTTTCTCATGCGTGAGGGAACGATTACTCGTTCTCGTCTTCTGACGAGTACGGGTCGCTGCCGCTCTCGTTGAACGAGTAGCGAACGTGCAGCTTGCCCTGCACCTCGCGGGAGTCGACCTCGGAATAACGGAAAATCGACTCGAGGCCGTCAACGAGCGAAACTACGTTGAGCTTTTCGTCGTGCTTGCCGTGGATGAGGACTCGTTCCTCAGCCTCACCAGCGCGGGGGCCATCGATGAATTCAGCAGTGAAATAAACGTCGTGTTGTTCAGACATGGCTCTAGGTTATCGGTTCGCGCTGACTCTCAGAGTCGCGAGAGCGCGCGGGTCGCACTCTGCGACAAAAAGCTGGAACTGCTCATCCCACTCATCCCAGTGAGATTCGAAATCCTCATTGCCACGAGACAAGGCGCGAACTTTGCGAATGTCGTCGTGCGCATCAAGCCACACTGACATCGTCGCAGCTGAGGCAACAACAGGATTGAGCGCGCCGCACCCCTCGATGATGAGGTCGACATTGGCCGCAAGTGTGATGGGCTCACCAGGAGTCGAATTCGCCCAGTCCCAGCTAGAAAAAGTGCCTTCGCTGTGCGCGATTCGTGCCGGAATCACAGTATTTGCAACGATTTCGCTTGCCTCCCGCAAGCCTGTCCAGCCCGGGTAAATGTCATCCATGTGCAAGATCGTGACAGAGCGATGTGCCGGCCATTCATGTTCAAGTTCAGCTGCAAGGGTGGTCTTTCCTGCACCGCTCGGGCCATCAATTACAAGAGTGACGGGCGCCTCGGTTGTCAGCTCGACAAGGTGCAGGATTTCTGAAGCCAAGGTCATCAGAAAGCACCTCCCTGCGCTTGCTCGAAGGCGGCAATAACAAGCGCTACACAAGAAATCGCCAATGCCAATGTCACGAAACCCCAGTCTCGCAGTTTCCACTCGGCGGTTCGGGCACGGCTCGGAGACGGGTTATTGACGCCCCGAGCATCCATAGCGAGCGCCAGCGCTGAGGCTCGACGAATAGAGAGAACGAGGAGCGCGAAAGCCTGCCCACCGAAGCGAGCAACCGCCGCCACCGGGCCGCGACCTGAACCAAGCCCTCGCGCACGACGAGCCATTTCGAGGTGGTGCCAGTCATCGACAAAAAGGCTGAGGAGTCGAAAAGCGGCCAAAGTTCCCATAACGAATCGGCGAGGTGCTCGCCACAGCTGGGTGAGTGAGTCGGCGAGATTTGTTGGGTCAACGACCGCAGCCAATACGACCGCAGGGATTCCTATCGCCAAAATACGCAATCCGATTGTGGCCGCCAGATAAAGCGAGCCTTGCGAGATACAGACAAGTCCCCAGGTGAAGAAAACTTCACCGCCCGGTCGCCCGTAGAGAACGGTTGATCCTGCTGAGAGAACCGCCATCAGCCCCAGCGGCCAGAGCAACGAAACGAGCCGGGATGCGGGAATTGCCTTCACCGCGACGAAGACGATGAGACCAGAAATATCGACGACGAAAACGAAAAGCGCGGCCGCTGGACTCAGGGTAAGGAGCAGCGCGAGGGCGACAATCGTCGAGGTGACAAAGCCTGCAAGCGGGTTCATTGAACACCTCCCATCGATGACTCGGCCGCGGAGAGTGCCATGTGACGCCCAGCGGCACGCACGAGGTGGGGATCATGAGTCATTGCGACAACTGCACTGCCTTGATCGCACACCTCTCCCATGATCGACACAATCTCACGCCACGTGTTGGAATCTTGCCCGAATGTTGGCTCGTCAAGAACGAGCACCGCGGGCTTGGCGATGAGTGCGGTTGCCACCGAAAGCCGGCGCTGTTGACCGCCCGAAAGAGCGAAAGGGTTGGCATTAGCCTGAGCGGTCAGCCCCATACGATCAAGCATTTTGCTCACTGCCTTCGTGCGCTCCGCACCGTCAATGTGGGCAGTTTTTGCGCTCAAGGCGAGCTCATCAAAAACGGTAGCGCGCACAAACTGATGTGCCGGAGTTTGGAAAACGCTTCCGATACGCGTGTGTAATTGCTGGGATTTCCAGGTGATGGGGCTGTAGTTTTTGGCTCGCTTGTGAGCGGGAGCGAGCAGCTCGGAGGCACGGAGGGCTCCCGCCATCGGTGGGAGCAGCCCGCCCAGAGTAAGCGCGAGCGTCGACTTGCCGCAGCCGTTCGGGCCGGTCACGGCGATGAACTCACCCTGAGAGATCGCCAACGAGAGTGCTTTCTGAACAGGTGCACCCCCGCGACGAGCAACCGTCACGTCATCGGCGAAAAGCAAGGGGTTTCCAGCGAGCGATGCACGAGCATTCGGTCCCTCAAAATCTGGCAGCCAAATGCCGGCACGTTCGAGCTCGTCGTGAGCCCTGGTCAGAACCTGCTCGGGTGTTCCATCAGCGATGACGTGGCCGTTTGTGCCGAGCACAATGACTCGCGTGGCGAAATGCCACCAGAGATCGAGGCGATGTTCCACAACGATGACCGTTGCCTGAGTTTCGCTAGCAACGCGTTCCACCGATTCACGAACTAGGGCAGCCCCAGCCGGGTCAAGGTTGGCGGTTGGTTCATCAAGAAGTAATACGTCCGGCTGCATGGCAAGAGCGCCAGCCAGTGCCAGACGTTGCTTTTGCCCGCCAGAGAGGGCAGAAGTTGGGTGATCGAGACTCACCCGCAGATCGACAAGCTCGAGCGCCTGCTCTACTCGTGGCCAAATCAGAGCGGATGGCACACCAAAGTTTTCACAACCAAAAGCAACATCATCACCAACGCGAGCAAGGACGGCTTGCGTGTCGGGGTCTTGCATGACGAAACCGACACGGCCTGCACCGGCGCGGGCGTGCTGACCATTGACGGTGAGCGAACCAACGGATTCACCTTCGTCGTCGCCAAGTAGACCTGCGATTCCGCGAAGCAACGTGCTCTTGCCCGAGCCGGAAGACCCGAGCAAGAGCACGCGCTCCCCAGCGGTGATAGTGAATGACACACCATCGTTGCTGAGTGACGGCATGGCGCCGAAGCGCCACCCCCATCCGTCAGCTACGACAGTAGATTCACCCACTGACATTGAAGGAGCCTTCGACGCCTACGCGGTCTTAGTGATGGGAAAACGAGACAGCGCACCCGTCTTAACAAGTGCCTTTGCAACCAGCCACGCAAGAACACCAGCAAAAACGATTCCTGAAACGACCGCTGCGACCGTGTAAATCGCGTAAACGCTTAGCGTCGATCCGGCGTAGTAGATCACAAGGCAGACGGCAGCGTTTGCGACACCGGCGAGCGCACCAGCCACGATTCCCACAATCAATCGCGAGCTTGCGTAAGCGAAGAGTGCGATGCCGAGCTCGGCGCCAACTCCCTGGATGAACCCGACCCACAGGTTCATCGTTCCCCACGTTGAACCGAGAGCGACTTCGACGAGAGCGCCCACAAGCGACACGAAAATTGCCGCGCCTGGCTTGCGAATAATCAAGCCACCGAGAACCGGTCCGAACAGCCAGAAACCAGCGGTCAAACCTTCGAGGCCTGGCGTAACGCCGAGCACAGCACTGAGCGGCGTGTAGGCGGTGTCACCTGCAAAGAAAATAACACCGGCGAAAATGCCGAGAACAGCAGCGACAACGACGTCAATCGTGCGCCAAGTGAAACGGTTGGATTTATTTTTTGCGTGCACTGACGTGCCCCTTTCATGAATGGAAATGAGGGCACGGGATGTGAGATGAGTCCTCCCTGCGCTGGCATTACCCAGATCAGGTTCGACGGTCGAACGCTCTAGCGTTCCTCTCAGCCCGGTTGACCGGGCTCCCGTGTATTTCGCCTATCAGCTTACTCGGGCAATCCCTTGATCGCGCCATGCTCCGACTGTCCGATCTCAGACTCCCCCGAACCAGTCACAAGCGATGCTGGCTTGATGACACCTCGACCGAACTTTTTAGTAACAGCATCTTCGACCTTCTCGATCTCACGCCAGTCTTCGTCACTATCCCAGAGGAGGCCATCTGCGCTACCGGTTGGAACGAGCTGTTCAACGCGAACTCCAATTAGCCGCACGACGAGTTCGCCGTCAGCCTTACCGAGCTCCTCATAGAGCGCGTCCAAGAGCTCGAGTGCTGTGGCGTAAATTTGTCGGCTCACCGACGAGGGCGACGAGAGCGTTCGGCTGCGAGAGACACTCGATCGGTCGGGGAAAGCGACCTTGAGCGCAACTGTTCTCGCGTCATAACCAGACTCGCGAAGTTGAGCGCCAACACGCTCGCTCTGCGCCAGTAGCGTGCGACGTAGCTTTGCTCGTTCGGTGACATCTTCATCGAAGGTGATCTCGCGCCCCATCCCCTTTGCTGCGCGCTCAGGAACGACAGAACGAGGATCGCGACCCCATGACAAGTCGTGTAGATGACGACCGGCAGATTCACCAAGTGCCGAAATGAGTGACCTCACGGGAGTATCAGCGATGTCACCCACTGTGTGCAAACCTCGACGCTCCAGCACTTTTGCAGTCTGCGGGCCAACACCCCACAACGCACGAATAGGCAACGGATGTAGAAACTCAAGCGTTTGCTCTGGCTCCACGACGAGCAATCCGTTTGGCTTACATGCAGCAGATGCTAACTTCGCGATGAACTTCGTGGCACCAACACCCACGGAACAACTCAAACCGGTGCGTTCAAAAACAGCCTCACGAATGTTGCGAGCAATGGTTTCTGGTGAACCAAGCAGGCGGGTTGCGCCACGCACATCCAAGAAGGCTTCATCAATACTCAATGGTTCAACCAGCGGGGTGAAGTCGTGAAAGACCGCCATCACTTTCGCTGAAGCAACTGTGTATTTTTCGCGATTCGGAGGCATAACAATCACATCGGGCACGATTCGCTGCGCCATCGACAGTGGCATCGGGCCTTTGATGCCTAAAGCTCTGGCCTCATACGTTGCGCTGAGAACGACCGAGCGGCCAGACAAAGGTGCGACAACCGCTGGTTTGCCTCGAAACTCGGGGAAATCGAGTAGCTCGACCGAGGCGAAAAACGCGTCCATGTCGACATGCAGGATGCCGGCGCGCGTTTCGTTACTCACTCACCCATTCTCGTCCCAAGGTGGTTGAGCTTGTCGAAACCACGACGCAATCTTCCCGTCGGGCGGAGGCACAGAGCCTCCGCCAACAAAGAAGCACACTCAGTTTTATGGGAGGACGGCGATGACGCTGGCGACGATTCCGTCGACATCGTCGGGGCGCACGAGCACTCCTCGGTCCATGACACTTGGATCGATTGCTTTGCCTTCGCGTGTGAACTGAATCACGCGCTTGAGCGGAATCTCGAGGCGCTTTCCTGTCGCGGTGCGAGGCACGGACGGCGTCCACACGATGGTGTCGGGTACGTGTCGTGGCGAAAGTTCGGTACGGATGGTCGTTTTGACTGTCTTTGCCAGCGCATCCAGATCGTGACCGTCTTTGGCGACGGCGATGAGCACAAGCTGACCCATGCCACCGGCGGGGTCTTCAAAGTGCAGAACCATGCTGTCGGCGAGACCGGGAAGTGGGTCGAGAACGCCGTAGAACTCGGCGGTTCCGAGGCGAACTCCACCGCGGTTGAGGGTTGCATCTGAGCGACCCGAGATCGCCCAGGTGTCACGTACAGTGTGGATGAGCCAGTCACCGTGGCGCCAGACTCCCGGGTAGACATCGAAGTAGCTGGCTTTGTACCGCTCGTTGTTGGTGTCACCCCAGAAGAAAAGCGGCATCGACGGAAGTGGCTTGGTGCACACGAGTTCACCGGGTTCTCCGAGCGGAACGGTTGTGCCTTCGGGGCTCCACGAGTCGAGTGCGACACCGAGCATGGGCACTGCCATTTCGCCCGCGTAGACACCGGCAAGGGATGCGCCAGCAACGAAGCCCGAGCAGATGTCAGTTCCGCCCGAAGCAGGACCAAGGTAGAGCGAGGGGCTGACTTCTTCGTAGACCCAAGCAGCAACATCCGCCGCTAAAGGAGAACCCGAGCATTGAATCTCACGCAAGTGCGAGAGGTCCCACTTCTTACCTGGCTTCACTCCCGCGTGTGCCGTGGCGGCGAGGTAGGCCGATCCGGTCACGAAGTAGGTGGCCTTGTTTGCGGCAGCGACTGCCCACTGCGACCACTCCCCGTCCATCGATGGCCAGTTGGGGTCACCATCCATCACGACCATGGATGCACCCGTCATCAGTGTCGAAACACTGAGGGTCCAGACCATCCATCCGGTTGTGGAGTACCAGAAGGTGGTGTCGCGTTCGCTGATGTCGAAGTGCAGTACGAGGTCGCGCAGGTGCGTGATGAGCAGGCCACCGTGACCGTGCACGATAGCTTTGGGCTTACCGGTGGTGCCTGATGAGAACAGCACAACCATGGGCGTTGCGAACGGAACGGGCTCAACGACGTAATCGCCTGCAGTGGCAGTGAAGTCGGCCCACGAGGTCACACCAGCCGGAGTCTCGACATCGGCTTTTGCGTAGGGAAGCAGAACAGCGGCGATGCCGGGGAGCGCCTCACGAATGCGCTCGAGTTCCTCGGCACGCTCGACCTTCTTGGCACCCCAGCTGTATCCGTCTACTGCGACGATCAGCTTAGGTTCAAGCTGTTCAATGCGATCGAGCACACTGCGGGTGCCCATCTCGGGCGGAACTGAGCAGAACACGGCACCGAGCGAGGTTACGGCAGCGAAGAGCGCAATGGTTTCAGGGATGTTCGGCAAATACGCCACCACACGGTCGCCCTTGCTCACACCCGCCCGAATCAACCCCTGCTGAATGCGAGTGACGAGATCAACGGCCTGGTTGCCTGAAAGTTCAAAATCGTCGCGGGTCTGGCTTCGACCGATGAGCATGGGGCGATCGCCCTGGCTGCGCAGTCCGCGCACGATGTGCTCACCCCAGTTGATAAGCGCACCGGGGAACCACTGAGCACCGGGCATTTCTTCCGAACCGAGCACCTGCGTGTAGGGAGCGTGTTCGATGATGTTCACTTCGCGCCACAGCTGACCCCAGAACTGATCGAGGTTATCGACCGACCATTGCCAGGCATCACGGTAGGTCTCAAAGTGGGTTCCAGTTTCACCTTCGATACGCTCAAAGAAGCGACCCATCTGGAACTTCGACCAGTCAGAGCGAGCCGGTGGTGCCTTGAGCTGTTTGCCCTGGTTTCCGGCAGGTGACGTTGATTCCACGATGAACCTTTCTGTTTTCACTAGATGAAAAGCTAGCGAACTTCTGGATTAGCTTGAAGCTCTTCGAGTCGACGACCAAGACCATCGGCCGCCTCGCGCATTGCAGGGACAAAAACTTCCAAATCTTCTCGGAGCTCGTAGTTCACAATTCCGATTGCGGCCTCAACCTTGCCGTTGACCATCACGGGTGCAGCGATAGCAGTTGACCCGAGCACGTACTCCTGAGTGGAGTGCGCGAAACCCTGTTCCCGCACCTGATCGAGCATCTTGTTCAAAGCTCGTGGCGTGGTCACCGTGGTCTCAGTGAATCGAGGCAAGGGCATCCCGCTGATGACATCAATGAAGCTCTGCTCACTAAAAGCAAGGATCGCCTGGCCAACAGCCGTTGCGTGAAGCGGGATACGCGCGCCGATGCGGCTCTGCACCGGTGTTTTCGTGTCCAGAGTGAGCTTCTCGATGTAAACCGCGTCGACGCCGTCACACACCGCAAGTTGCACGGTTTCGCGGCATTCGTATTGCAGGTTGAGCAAGAACGGCATGGCGGCTTCACGCAGGTGTCCGTGCACGGGAGTGAGCAAGCCCATCTCCCACATGCGCACTCCGAGGCTGTAGCGACCAGCAGCATCGCGCTGAAGGAATCGGCCTTCCTCAAGCTCGCCAGCCAGGCGGTACACAGTCGCGATCGGCAGACCAGCGACGCGGGCCAACTGGCTCAGAGTCATCGATGGCTCTTGAGCGCTGAGCGCACCGAGCACAGCAAGGGCGCGAGCAGTGACCGACTTGGCCGTGCTCTTGGGAAACTCTTGCGCTGCGCTCATAGTGAAGCCAGCCTATGAGAGAAGTGCCCCTAAACGGAAGAACTACCTTTTCACTCAGTGAAAAATTTTCTTGCTTTTATTTCGGATGCGCGTGAGACTAAACACACATTCCTGATTCGCCTATCCACACAAAGCCGTTTGGAGTCACCATGTCAGAGCGTCGCTTCCCCGATCCCTACGAGATCGAAACCCCTGCCGGAGCAGAAGGTTGGCAAGATCTTTACGCGTACCACAACCTGTTTCAGGATGGCCGCCGAGAGGTAGACGGCAAGAAGACCTGGTTCCGCAACTCCCTTCACTTCCCCGAGGTCTCGTACCCGTTCGATCAGATCACCATCGACTGCGCATTCATGGGTACTGGCGTGACCAACACCCGCGTGTTTGCGATGCCGCCGGCCAAGGGTCTCGATGTTCGCGTCGTCAACGGCTACACCTACATGAGTGCACTTCCTGCACCCGAGCCCGCCGAGATTGAGCGTCGCGCTGCCGAGTTCGGTGTTCGCGCAGGCCACTACTTCCAGAACTGGGACAACCTCTACGAAGACTGGGTAGAGCGCGTCAAGAAGCAGATCAACGCAGTAAAGGCAATCGAGATTCCTGAGTTTGGTGAATTCGAATCGCTCGAGTACGTGACCGTCACCCACGGAAATACTCAGGCCAACACGCTGCTCGCCAACTACCTCGACCTCATCGAAAAGGGCGACGGCATCTGGACTCTGCACTCGGAGTTCTTGAACCTCGGATACGCCGCCTACCTTCAATTCCTGTTGCTCTGCAAGGCACACTTCCCCGACATCACCGACCAGACCATCTCCCGCATGGTTTCTGGCATCGATGTGATTCTGTTCCGTCCGGATGACGAGCTTCGTCGTCTGGCGAAGAAGGCAGAAGAGCTCGGCGTGGGCGACGCAGTCATCGCTGCTACGACTGAAGCTGAACTTCGCGCCAACCTCGCGTCGTCAGATGCAGGAAAGGCCTGGCTCGCAGACCTCGACGAGACCGCCAACCCGTGGTTCTACTTCTCGAACGGCTCGGGCATGTACCACCACCACCGCTCGTGGGTCGACGACATGACCTTGCCAATTCAGGGCATCGGCGACTACATCAAGATGGTTCGTCGTGGTGAATCGCTCGAGCGCGAGCTCGACAAGCGCCAGGCCGAGCGCGACGAGATCACCAACCTGTACCGCGACCTGCTCGATGACGACGCCAAGGGAGAGTTCGATGGCGCTCTGGGTCTGTCGCGCACCGTTTTCCCCTACGTCGAGAACCACAACTTCTACATCGAGCACTGGTTCATGACCGAGTTCTGGAACAAGGTTCGAGAATTCGGAAAGCTGTTTGCCGAGTGGGGCTTCTGGTCGAACGCAGACGACATCTTCTACCTGCGCCGTGCCGAGGTCGTCGAAGCAGTCATCGACCTGCAGGCCGCTTGGAGCCACGGAACCGAGCCTCAAGGACCGGCCTACTGGCCCGGCATTGTTGCCAAGCGCAAAGAGATCTACAAGGCACTCGCCGCATGGACGCCCCCGCCCGCACTCGGACCCGTGCCTGAAGACGTCAGCGAACCACTAACCATCATGCTCTGGGGTATCACGCCAGAAACCGTTGAGCGCTGGCTTGACCAGGCAGACGGCAGTGGAAGCAAGACCGAGCTCGGTGGATTCGCTGCAGCCCCCGGCGTTGTCGAAGGCATCGCCCGCGTCGTGCTCACCCCTGACCAACTCGACACCGTGCAAGAAGGCGAAATCCTCGTTGCGCCCGTCACCAACACCAGCTGGACCCCCGTGTTCAGCCGCATCAAGGCTGCTGTCTCCGACATCGGAGGCATCATGTGCCACGCAGCCATCGTTTCGCGCGAATACGGCCTGCCCGCCGTGGTCGGTACGGGATTTGGCACGACAGCAATCACTTCCGGCATGCGCATCCGCGTTGACGGAGACAACGGCAAAGTAACTATTTTGGACGAGGTATAAACATGAACGAACAGCCCAGTTGGCAAGACCTGCTTGACCTGGTTGCCCAGCTCAACGAGAGCAACTTCGAATCGGCAAGTGTTTCGTATGGCAACATTTCGGTTCAACTCTCGAACAGTGACACCTTCATTGGAGGCGCGGCACCCGCTGCTGCGCCTGCTGCTGCAGCACCTGCGCCTGTGGTTTCGACCAGCTCAACCACCCCAGCGCCGGCAGCCACCGTTGCAGCAGCTCCAGCAGCCCCTGCTGGCGAGACGATCGACGCGCCCATGATCGGCGTGTTCTACCGTCGCCCCGCGCCTGGAGCTGAGGTGTTCGCCAAGCCCGGCGACCGCGTTGAGGCAGACACCACCATCGGAATCATCGAGATCATGAAGCTTATGAACCCGATTGCCGCCGGAAAGGCTGGTGTGCTCGGTGAGTTCTTGGCAACGGATGCTCAGGCCGTCGAATTCGGTACGCCGCTGGTCGTCATCGACACGAACGCCTAAGTCATGACCGAAAAGCCTGTAGTCCTCGTAGCCAACCGAGGCGAGATTGCCATGCGCATTATTGCGGCAGCTCGCCGCATTGGTGCATCCCCCGTGCTTGCAGCAAGCACCGCAGACGCCGACTCACCGGTGGCTCGCGCGGCTGACCGTGTGATTGTTATCGGTGCAGCACCTGCTGGTCAGTCGTATCTTCGACCCGAGCAGGTTGCCCAGGCAGCCGTTCACGCTGGCGCGTCTGTTGTGCACCCCGGCTACGGCTTCTTGAGTGAACAGCCCAAGCTCTGTGAACTTCTCGAAGAAGAGGGCATTGCGTTTGCCGGCCCTCGTCCCGAAACACTTCGCGCCGTCGGCGACAAGGGAAGCGCACGCGAGGTCGCAATTGCTGCTGGCGTTCCTGTCGCCGCAGGTGTCGAAATCACCGATGTCACCAACGTTGTACCGCTCGGAGAGCAGATTGGCTACCCGCTGCTGATCAAGGCGATCCACGGAGGTGGTGGCCGCGGCATCCGTCTAGTCACCAACCCAGAAGAACTCGCCTCGCTCGCACCTCAAGCCGCTGCCGAGGCTGAGGCAGCCTTCGGCAACGGGGCTCTCTACGTCGAGCGCTACTACGGCAAGGCTCGTCACGTTGAGGTTCAGGTCTTTGGTGACGGCGAAGGCCGCGCGTGGATCTTTGGTGACCGCGACTGCTCCGTTCAGCGTCGCCACCAGAAGCTCATCGAGGAGTGCCCTGCACCCAACCTCACGGATGCCCGCCGCAAGGTACTGCACGACTCTTCGCGCGCGCTCGTCGAGGCACTCAAGTACCGCGGTGCTGGCACCGTGGAGTTCCTCGTCGACACCGAGACCGAAGACGTCGTATTCCTCGAGGTCAACGCGCGCATCCAGGTTGAGCACCCCGTAACCGAAGAAGCCTTCGGCGTCGACCTCGTTGCCGCACAGCTTCGTCTCGCGCTTGGCATGGACCCAGAGCTTCCCGAGGTGGGCCCTGTTCCCCCCGCTGCGGTCATCGAACTTCGCATCAACGCTGAAGACCCTGAGGCTGACTTCATGCCGAACTCTGGCACGATCAGCAAGCTCTCGTGGCCGCGCGGTCCGGGCATCCGAATCGACACTCAGCTCGAAGAGGGTTACAAGTTCCCGCCGTTCTACGACAGCCTGATGGCCAAGCTCATCGTGCGCGCGCACAACCGTGACGCCGCCGTTGCAGCGATTCGCCAAGCAGCACTCAACACAAACATCGAGGGTCTCAAGACGACGCTTTCGATGCACGATTACGTGCTCTCGCACCCCGACTTCATCGCCGGAGCGGTGCCGACCTCGTGGTTCGGACCGGTTTGGGAAGCCCGCAAGGAGAACAACGCATGACCGACCACATGAGCCTTTCTGAGGGAGCACCTCGCGTGCGCCGTGGCCCGCTGAAGATCGTGGACACGAGCATCCGTGACGGAAATCAGAGCCTCTGGGGCGTTGCTGGCATCACCACCGGTATGGCCGAAGCGATGGGTCCGATTTACGAGCGCATGGGTCTGTTTGCCCTCGACTTCACTAGCTCGACGCACCTCAACATGGGTGTTAAGTTCCACGGCGAGAACCCGTGGGAACGCATTTCTCGTATGCGTGCCGCCGCCCCGAACGTGCACCTTTCGTGCATCACCACCGGCATGCGCTTCATGTCGTGGGAGAAGGCCGACGAGTCTGTCTACCGCATGTCGCTTCGCGTGATGGCTCGTCACGGTCTGAGCCGTTTGATGATCGCCGAACCCATGAACGACATCGCTCAGACCATCAAGGTTGCTCAGTGGGCGAAAGAAGAGGGCATCGAGCAGGTTCTTGCCGGCGTCGTCTTCACCGAGAGTCCTGTTCACACCGACGAGAAGTACCGTCAGGCAACCCAGGCATACAACGCCTGCGAGTTCATCGACACGGTCTACCTCAAAGACCCGGGTGGTCTCTTGACCGCGGAGCGCACGCGCGAACTCATCCCGATGATGCGCGCAGAACTGCCGAACAAGACGCTCGAGCTACACAGCCACTGCACCACTGGCGCGGCACCCCACCTGTACTTGGTCGCCGCCGAGTTGGGTGTGGATGTTCTGCACACCGGCCTCGGACCGCTCTCGAACGGCACAGCACAGCCGAGCCTCGAGAACCTGCTCACCAACCTCGACACTCTCGGCATTGAGGTCGACATCGACCGCGAAGCTGTCGCCGAAGGTGCCGCTCTTCTGCACGAGTTCGCCAAGGCA
>JBDKLU010000010.1:0-5633 GCA_039795475.1 Actinomycetota bacterium
CTGCAACACGATTGGTCGCTCGGTGCGCGTCGAATTGCCTTCCGGTGAAAAGCCGATTGGAACAGCAACCGGACTCGATTCGCGTGGCTGCTTGCAGGTGACCACCTCGGATAGCCAGTCTCTCGTAGTGGCAGCCGGAGACGTCACCCACCTCCGGGTATTAATGAATGATGAGTGAAACGGGGGTCGCCGACCCGAACGGAATGTTCGGTGAACGGGTCATCGCTAGGTTGCGCCGGCACGGCGGTGCTTTGCTGTGGCCTGCGCTGGCATTCATTCTTCTCACCTCGGCGCTCGGGTTCGCGTTCGGCTACCTCACCGAAACCTGGATGCAGCTCGCACTGTGGATTGGCTATTTCGCTCTCGTCATTGCCCTGGTGATTTTGCCGTGGATGCGCTGGCTGGCCTCGAGCGTCGTAATCACCACTCACCGAATCGTTATCACTCAGGGTCTATTCAACCGAACCCGTCGCGAGATTTTGCTTCTTCGAGTACAAGACGTTTCGGTTCGTCGCAGTCCAGGTCAGATGCTCTTTGGTGCAGGCGATGTGTTGCTCGGAGTCGGGGCGGCTGACCCGGTGCGCATCCACGCACTGCCTCGACCCAACCTGGTACTCGCGGCCATCACCGAGCTCTTGCACGGGGTCGCGCCCCGGTCTCGGTAGTTACGCCCGGCCGAACAGGCGAGCCAAGCCCCAGACGGTGACTTTGCCCATGGCCTCGCGCACAATAGATCCGCTCATTTTTGATTCACCGTGCTCGCGCTCGCGGAAGACGATGGGCACTTCGGTTTCTTCGTAGCCTGCGTTGCGCACTCGCCTGGTCATGTCGATCTGAAAGCAGTAGCCGTGCGACTCCACATTTTCGAGGTGGATGTTCCGAAGCGTGTCAGCGGCGAACGCGCGAAAACCGGCGGTGGCGTCTTTGACGCTCAACCCCAACATGATTCGCGCGTAGAGGTTTCCGCCGCGGCTCAAGATCTCGCGGTGCAGTGGCCAATTGATCACACTTCCGCCGGCAACCCAGCGTGAGCCGATGCTCAGACCGTAGCGACTGCCCGGGCGAACCGCGGCGATCAGCGCGGGCAGGGCATCAGCGGGGTGTGAGCCGTCGGCATCCATTTCAACGATCACGCTGTAGTCACGATTAAGCGCCCATTCGAAGGCGGCAAGGTACGCGTCGCCGAGGCCGCTCTTAGCAGTGCGGTGCAGAGTGAGAACGTGTGCATCTTTGGCGGCCATGTCATCGGCGAGGGCGCCCGTTCCATCGGGGCTCGAGTCATCCACGATGAGAATGTGCGCATCAGGAACAGCCTCGCGGATAGCCGGAACAATGATCGGCACGTTGGCAAGCTCGTTGTAGGTGGGCACAATGATCAGCGCTTGCACTCCACTCTCGCGCACATCAGTCATTGATGCTCACCTCGGTGCGGCCAGCATTCTTTGGGCTCCACACCCAGAAGCGGTAGAGCACGAAGCGTGCGAGCGTGCCAAGTGCGAGGCCCACGACATTTGCCGAAATGTTGTCGTCGAGAAGCGTGGTGAAGCCCAGCCAGTAGTGAGAGATCCACAGACACAGCAGGGTGACGCCCATGCCGACGAGTGAGGCCACAACGAACTCGATGAACTCACGAATCACGTGTTTGTGGCGCTCGTGCCGGAACGTCCAGTAGCGGTTACCCAGCCAGTTCGTGACAATCGCGACGGAGGTGCTGACAACCTTTGCGCCAATCGCACCGTTTATCCAGAGTGCTCCATCACCGTCGCCCAGTCGCAACAGGTTAAAGATGCCGACGTCGACACCGACACCGACGAGACCAACAACTCCGAATTTCACGAAGTAGCCGAGCAGACCGTTCCACGCGCGGCGAACCATCGAAGTCGTCGTCACGGTCATGGCGAGCCTTTCGATGGGTAAGCATGGGCGAGAATAGAGGAGGTGCCGTTTCTTCGGCCCACGAACCTGTTGGAAGGCACGTAATGACCAGAGTAGTTGGCGTAATCGGTGGCGGACAGCTTGCCCGCATGATGACTCCTCCTGCGATCAACCTTGGTCTAGAAATCTATGTGTTAGCCAAGGAAAACTATGAATCCGCCAAGATTGCGGTGACGGCACTCGGCGACCACACCGACGCCCAAGCAGTGCTCAACTTTGCTCGCGAGTGTGATGTGGTCACGTTCGACCATGAACATGTTCCGCAAGCTGTTCTGGCGCAGCTCATCGAAGCTGGCATCACCGTGCACCCCAAGCCCGAGGCTCTTCTCTATGCACAAGACAAATTACTCATGCGTCGAAAGCTTGCCGAACTCGGCGTTCCGATCCCGGGATGGGCTCAGGTCACGACCGAGGCTGAGATCGATGACTTCATTTCGGAATACGGCGGGCGCGCTGTTGTGAAGACTCCCCGCGGCGGATACGACGGCAAGGGTGTTCGCGTCATCACCAGTTCGAGCGAGGCTTCCGATTGGTTGGCCGGTCTCGAAGACGGCGAAGCTCTTCTCATGGAGGAGTTCGTGTCCTTCAACCGCGAGCTCGCACAGATGATTGCTCGGCGTCCGAGCGGTGAAGTCGCTTTGTGGCCCGTCGTCGAAACTGTGCAATCGAACGGCGTCTGTTCAGAGGTACTCGCACCGGCGCCTGCCTCGGCAGGAAAGGTAGCCGACATGGCCGCCGACATCGCCACCACAATCGCAAACGGTCTCGATGTCACTGGTGTCTTTGCCGTCGAGATGTTCGAGACCACTGACGATCGCATTCTCGTGAACGAGCTTGCGATGCGCCCACACAACAGTGGGCACTGGAGCCAGGACGGCTCACTTACCAGCCAGTTCGAACAACATCTCCGTGCCGTTCTCGACCTTCCACTCGGGTCAACGGCGATGGTTGCCGACTGGGCTGTCATGTCGAACATCCTCGGCGGGCCCGCCTCGGGAGATCTTGATGGTGCCTCTGTAAAGGCGCTCGGGGAGTACCCAGAAGCAAAACTCCACCTGTACGGCAAGACACCGCGCCCCGGCCGAAAGATTGGTCACGTCAATGTGATTGGCGACGACCTTGACCGAGCTGTTGCCGCGGCGCGTGGCGCGACAGCGTTCTTTCAGGACTGACACCTAGCATTAGGGCATGCCTGAAAAAAAGCCCCTCGTTGCTGTCGTCATGGGGTCGGATTCCGACTGGTCTGTGATGAGTGCCGCCGCAGCCACACTCACTGATTTCGGCATTGAGCACGAGGTAGAGGTCGTCTCGGCACACCGTACTCCCGAGAAGATGATTGCGTTCGGCAAAGACGCCCACACTCGTGGCATCAAAGTCATCATTGCTGGCGCCGGAGGCGCAGCCCACCTGCCGGGCATGCTTGCGAGCGTTACTCCGCTTCCCGTTGTCGGAGTCCCGGTTCCCTTGTCGAAGCTTGACGGGATGGACTCACTGCTCTCAATCGTGCAGATGCCTGCTGGCGTGCCGGTGGCAACTGTCTCCATCGGAGGGGCACTAAACGCAGCCCTCATCGCGATCAAGATTTTGGCGACATCCGACGACGCTCTCACAGCGAAGTTGGTTGACTACGCAGCCAACCTCGAGGCAACCGTCGAGCAGAAGAATGAAGCTCTGAAATCTCAACTATGAGCACTAGCTCCAGCCCGATTCGCACACCAGACACTTCGAACCCCCAGGTCATGACGACCCGAGGGGTCTGGCTTGTTGTGCTGAACATCCTGATCCCCGGATCGGCACAGGCGCTCGCGGGCAACCGTCGTCTCGGGCGTATCGGCTTGACCTCGACACTTATCGGCTGGTTTTTCATCATCCTGCTGCTGATAATCAATGCCTTGTGGAAGACCGCATTGATTTCGATCTTTGCGTTGCCGTTCTTCTTGGTGCTGGCGCAGATTGCACTGGTCTACTTCGCCATCCTCTGGATTGTGCTGACGATTGACACCCTTCGACTGGTCAAGATCATCAAAACCGGACCACGTGCTCGCTACTGGTTGCCAGCTGTTTCACTCGTTGCTCTGCTGGGTATGGCCGGTGGCATGTTTTTTGCCAGCAACGTCGCGCGAAGCGTGACTGGTCTGGTCAGTGACATCGGTATCGCCGGACCCGCCGTTGAGCCGGTTGACGGGCGTTACAACTTTCTCGTCATGGGTGTCGACAGTGACCCGGAGCGTTTGGCTTCAGGCATGGGTGCGCGCCCTGACACCGTTCAGGTTTTGAGCATTGACGCGAACACGGGAAAGATTCTTTCTTTCGGTTTCCCTCGCGACATGCACAACATCCCGTTCCCCAAGACCTCGCCGATGTACGAGATTTACCCCAACGGCTACACCGAGTCGGCGGCCGAATATTGTTCTGAGTGGGCTTGTTTGAACACGGTCTATGTCGATGCTGAGCTCAACCACGCCGACCTTTACCCCGAGGCGAAGAAGGCCGGCGTCTCCGCAGGTATCTACGCAATGATGGATGCTGCCGAGGGCATGACCGGGCTCAAGATGCAGTTCTACGCGGTGGTCAACATGACTGGCTTGCAGAACCTCATTGACGCACTAGGTGGCGTTGACATCTATGTGAAGGAGCCCGTTGCTCTGGCAAACATGGGCGTGCCCGACTCCGAGGTTAAAGCCTGGATTCGCATGGGCAACCAGCACCTCGATGGATGGCACGCGCTCATGTATGCGCGTTCACGTCACTCGGCTACGGGTGACTACGACCGTATGAACCGTCAGCAAAACCTTATGCAGGCTTTGCAAAAGCAGATGAACCCGATGAACGTTCTGTCTAAGTTCCAAGAGATCAGCAAGGCCGGGGGACAGGTGCTCAACACCAACATTCCTCAGCCCATGTTTGGAACGCTCGCTGATCTCGCGATGAAGTCGCGAACTGCGGGGTACTCGGGCTACTCATTCACGCCGTATGGCTCGCGCATCAAGATCTACCCGCACGACCCCGACTACAGGCGGATCAAGGAATTCATCCAGCTGCTGATTCACCCGCCGACGCCGACTCCGACGCCATCTAACTAGTGCGTTAGAGGCGCGGGTCCGGTGCGATGAGCTGCGGATGTTCGTTCAGGGTGTCCGGCAACTTGGTCGCGACTGCGGCAATAGTCAATAGCGCCCATCCGCCCTCAACGAGGATGCGACTCTCTGCAAGGGACTGCGCACACAAGCACGCGAGAATGAAAAGCGGAAGCATGTGCAGCGCGACGAATGGTCGGTCCGTGCGCAAATCCCAGCGAGGGCGGTCGACTGCGCGGAACCATGCTCGCCAAATGGCGGTGGCGATGAGCACGGCGAACATGACGACTCCGATGATGCCCAACTGCATGCCCACATCGAGCCATGCGTTGTGCGCCTGAAGGTAGGTAACTCCATTGCGAACGACGAGGTGGTCGAACGGCGCGACCCATGGAGCCCAATAGCTAATCCAGCCCCAACCAAGAACTGGTCGCTGTTCCCAGAGATGAATAACAACCTGCCAAATGTCTGCGCGCCCGGTGAAGTCGGGGCTGCGCCCAACAATCCATGCCAGCTCAGGACCAAACACGAGTGCGAGCAAGCCAAGACCGCTGAAGATGATGAGTGCGCTCCAGTAGACCAGTCGGTGACGACCGTCGCCACGCTTACGTGCCCAGAGCG
>JBDKLU010000011.1:0-7757 GCA_039795475.1 Actinomycetota bacterium
CGTTCGTACCGGGTGACTACTCGACCCTCGGTGCAGATGGATTCGGATTCTCTGACACTCGCGCAGCTGCCCGTCGCTTCTTCACGATTGATGGTCCGTCCATGGTCGTCAAGACGCTTCAACAGCTGGCCAAGCAGGGCAAGGTTGACCCGTCAGTCGTAGCCGCAGCGGTTGAACGCTACCGTTTGCTAGATGTCAACGCGGGGACCACCGGTTCAGCCGGTGGCGAGAGCTAAGGAACCTCATGATTGTTGTCGTCGCACCCGGGCAAGGTTCACAAACTCCTGGATTTCTCGCTCCCTGGCTTGAACTTCCCGGAGCGCAAGAACTCCTCGGCACACTGTCAGATGCGGCAGGCGTAGACCTCGCCACCCACGGTACGGTGAGCGACGCTGACACGATTCGTGATACTCAGATTGCACAGCCCCTTATTGTGGCTGCCGGAATTCTGACGCTGGATGCTTTGGCAGAGACAGATCATCTTGCAAAAACTTCTGGCATTGCCGGACACTCGGTTGGCGAATTCACCGCCGCTGCTGGTGCGGGAGTTCTTGAAGCAACCGATGCTGTTCGCCTTGTCGGCATTCGCGGACGAGCGATGGCAGAGGCAGCCTCTCGCGAAGCAACGGGAATGAGTGCCGTCATTGGAGGCGAAGAAGCGGATGTTCTCGCCGCTCTCGAAGCCAACGGTCTGTTCCCCGCAAACTACAACGGTGGCGGACAGCTTGTTGTCGCAGGGCCAGTGGCGTCTCTCGCTGCGCTGGCAGAAAATGCACCTGCTGGTTCGCGCGTGATTCCTCTACAGGTTGCTGGCGCATTCCACACCTCGTACATGAGTTCAGCTGTTGAAACTCTGCGCGATGCAGCTGAACAGGTCAACACCAATGACCCAGTAAAGACACTCTGGACAAACCGCGACGGATCCGTTGTGACCAATGGTCAAACGTTCCGTGATCTTCTCGTAGGACAGGTTTCATCGCCAGTTCGCTGGGATAAGTGCATGGACAGCTTTGCTGCCGCTGGAGTGACCGGCATTATCGAACTCGCACCTGCTGGTGCGCTCGTTGGATTGGCAAAACGCGCTCTCAAAGGCGTGCCCACAGTTGCGATCAAAACTCCCGATGACCTTGCAGCAGCACGCGAACTCATCGACTCCCTCTAAGCCACGAAAAGAATCGAAACCTCAATGTCGCACATTCAGTTGAATCAGAGCACGGGATCGAAATACGCGCGAATCTATGCGGTTGGTGCCGCACGCGGTGAACTCGTTGTCACTAATGACGATCTTGCCGGCCCGATTGATTCGAGTGACGAATGGATTCGCCAGCGCACCGGCGTGATCACTCGTAAGCGCGCCTCAAAGGAAGTCAAGGCAATTGACCTCGCTGAGGCAGCTGCTAAAGAGGCGATCGCCAAGGCGGGCATTGATCCGAGCCAAATTGACGCTGTCATCGTTTCGACGATTAGCAACTCCGTGCAGACACCTTCACTCGCAGCTCTCTTGGCAGAGCGCGTGGGCGCCAACCCTGCTCCCGCCTACGATGTGTCTGCCGCCTGCGCAGGCTACACCTATGGAATCGCTCAAGCGGACTCCTTCGTGCGCTCAGGTCTCGCTCACTACGTGCTGGTCGTCGGAGCTGAGAAGCTTAGTGATTTCTGTGAGCCCACCGACCGAACCATTTCGTTCCTCTTGGGCGATGGCGCTGGCGCAGCAGTTGTTGGACCGAGCGACTTCCCTGGCATTTCAAAGACCGTATGGGGCTCCGACGGCTCAAAGTGGGATGCCGTTGGCATGTCGAACACGATGGAAGAGTTCCACGACGGCACTGCCGGATGGCCAACCCTTCGCCAAGAAGGGCAGACCGTATTCCGCTGGGCCGTGTGGGAAATGGCCAAAGTCGCTCAGAAAGCACTCGACGAAGCCGGCATCACATCCGATCAACTCGCTGCGTTCATCCCCCACCAGGCAAACATGCGCATCATTGACGAGTTCGCCAAGCAGCTGAAGCTTCCCGAATCAGTAGTCATTGCGCGCGACATCGCAACGACAGGCAACACATCGGCTGCTTCAATTCCGCTGGCCACCCACGCACTCTTGCAAGAACATCCAGAGCTCAGTGGTGGACTGGCACTCGAAATCGGCTTCGGAGCAGGACTTGTATACGGCGCACAGGTTGTCGTACTGCCCTAGCCAAATAACCTCGAATCGGCCCCACAGCCGATAAACTTTCTTTCGTCATCAACTACCCCATTTAGGAGAATCACAATGGCACTGTCCACCGAAGAAGTTCTTGCTGGTCTGGCTGAACTTGTCAACGACGAGACCGGCATTGCTACCGACACGGTACAGCTGGACAAGTCTTTCACTGACGACCTCGACATCGACAGCATCTCGATGATGACCATCGTCGTCAACGCAGAAGACAAGTTCGACGTCAAGATTCCCGACGAAGACGTAGCCGGTCTCAAGACCGTTGGCGACGCTGTTTCGTACATCGTGAAGGCATCGGCCTAAAGACTCGAGATGGGAGCCGGTTCGACATTACGTTGACCGGCTCCTTCTTTCGTCACTGACCCTCATCCATCCACACTTCACATCAAAGGATCGAAGAACATGGCGCTCAAGAAGATTGTTGTCACCGGAGTCGGTGCCTTCTCTCCCCTTGCTGGCAATGCTCCTGACACCTGGGCGGCCCTGCTCGCAGGCAAGACCGGTGCACGCACCATGGAGATGGATTGGGTTGAGAAATACGACCTCCCCGTCAAGTTCGCTGCTCAAATTGCCGTCGCTCCTAGCGAAGTACTGGAGCGAGTCGAAACCAAGCGCCTTGATCCCTCCAGCCAGTACGCACTGATCGCTGGTCGTGAAGCCTTTGCTGATGCAGGCTCGCCTGAAGTCGACCCCGGTCGCCTTGCTGTTGACTGGGCCACAGGCATCGGCGGCATCTGGACACTCGTTGACGCGTGGGAAGACCTCCGCGAAAAGGGTCCTCGCCGCGTCATGCCTATGACCGTTCCTATGCTCATGCCTAACGGTCCGGGAGCCGCTGTCGGCATGGACCTGCACGCTCGCGCCGGTATCCGTACCGTTGTCTCTGCTTGCGCTTCGAGCACCGAATCGATTGCTAACGCCTATAACCACATTCAGGCTGGATACGCCGATGTCGTGATCGCCGGTGGTTCTGAAGCGGCTGTTCACCCACTGCCGATCGCGTCTTTTGCTGCAATGCAAGCGCTGAGCAAACGCAACGATGACCCGGCTGCTGCTTCGCGTCCGTACGACGTCAACCGTGACGGATTCGTTCTCGGAGAGGGCGCAGCTGCTCTCGTTCTAGAAACCGAAGAGCACGCACTGGCACGTGGCGCAAAGATCTACGCAGAAGTAATTGGTGGTGCCGTCACGAGCGACGCGTACCACATCACCGCGCCAGACCCCGAGGGCTCGGGCGCAGCACGCGCGATGCTCGATGCTTTGGCCGTTACGGGAGCAAGCCTTGATGAGGTCATCCACATCAACGCACACGCGACGAGCACGCCTGTTGGTGACATCGCCGAATACTCAGCTCTTCGCCGCGTTTTCGGCTCCAAGCTTGATGCAATTCCCGTCTCGGCGACTAAGGCGTCAACCGGTCACCTTCTTGGTGGCGCTGGCGCGATCGAAGCCCTCTTTACTGTCATGGCACTCCACGACCGCAAGGCTCCGCCCACGATCAACCTGGACAACAAGGACCCAGAAATCGATCTTGACGTTGTTACATCACCTCGTGACCTTGGCGAAGGTGTGGCCATTAGCAACTCGTTCGGCTTTGGTGGCCACAACGCTGTCGCAGCGTTTCGCACCTACAAGTAGGTTTTAGCCGGCTCCGTGGAGCAGGCGAATACTCGGGTCGTAGATCGCTGCTCGGTACGGCTCTAGTTCGCGATCCCACGGTCCGCCAAGTGCTCGGTCGAAAAGGTCACGAACGCTGCTGACATCGTTCCCCGCATCAGTCAACAACGAACCAATACGCGCTTCGGTGAGCATCGTGTTTCCAGCGGCATCGATTTCCGCACCGAAGAGTCCGAGTGTAGGCGTGTAGCTAAACCGGTTGCCCAGTCCTCCGTATGAAGGGTCCTCTGTGACTTCAAAACGGGTGTCGACCCATCCTCGCAATTCTGAAGCGATACGGGCTCCTGAGCCTGTGGGGGCATCCCAAAAGACTTCGGCACGAACGCAGTCGCGAGAGACAGGTTGATCACGCCAACGGAATTTTAGAGGCACACCAACGAGAGCATTGAGAGCCCACTCAATGTGCGAACACAGCGCACGCGGCGCTGAATGCACGACAAGTACCCCGGTTGCCCGATTATTCATTTCACGTCCTTTCGAATGGGTGCGTCTTCCCCAACGACCATTCGAAACGTGCTCGATAAGTGTGTCATGCCTCAAACGCGAATGACAACCCGCGCAAACCCCCTGCCAGTGAACTCACAGAAACTACATACTGCGTAGAGTTGAAACATGAGCGTTCCCGAGGCACTGACAGCAATACTGACTTTGGGTGACGCCTACGGATTGCAACTGCATGCCGAGTTGGGTGCTCGCCTCCCCCACCGTTCAAAGACGAATGTAGGTCAGATCTACAGCACACTCGAACGACTTGTGCGTGATGGGCTGGTAGAGCGCTCCGGTGAGACCCAGGACGGTCTACCGCTCTATGCGGCTACCGCCGCTGGGGCAACTCGCGCTAAGTATTGGCTTGCTGGAAACGCGATTGATTCTGGAGCGTCTTGGACTGAAATTCTGGACGTCGTTTTGCTGGGATCAACCCTTGCACCCGTTCCGCTCACACAGGCCTGCGATCACATCGAGTCGATTTCCTGGACACCCACTGCTGACGACTCACTGTCGAAACGAGCATCATTGCACTTTGAATCAGCCGTCAGAGCTTTGATTTCGGACGTGCGTCAAGCACAGAGCAATGGGACGCTACCAGTGCGTGGCCTTGATCACGAGCGCCCTGTGCGCGGTAGAAGACCGCAAACCAATAACTGAACTAGTGAAGCAGCTCGCCACTCTTGGCGAGAACATTCTTTTCGCCGGCTTCAACCTTGAATGGGAATCGATTCTGCTCGGGAGGAATCGGGCAGTTGTAGTTGTAGCTGAATGCGCAGGGTGGCAGGAACGCACGATTGAAATCCAGAGTAATGCTTCCGTCTGGTGCAGGGGCACACAGCAAGAAGCGACCAACGCTATACGTCTCTGAACCGTTCGTTGCATCCGAGAAGACGAGCATCAAAGCACGGCCTTCGACAAAAGCTGCAATCGTGTACTCAATTCCTTCATACTCAAAGACAATGTCACCGGGGATTGTCTTTTCACGGGCGTTGCCCTCATCTTTGAGATGCTCGACGCCGACAGATTTTCCGCCCTCGATAGGAATGAATCGTCCCTGTACGACCCAGTCGGGGTTGTAATCGAAAGTGTCGATGCCTCCAAAATTTTGAATGTCGTCAGACTGGGCATCCCACACACGAAGCGCGTAAACACCTTCTTCGTTGACAATGATCGACCCCGTCTTGCCGTCGGCGAAGACAATCTCTGACGGGGCTTCGTGATTCTTGGGATACGCCACTGTCTCGCCATCGAGAAGAGAGCCGTTGATGCTCACGCCGTCTGCAGCAAGAGCTTTAACCGCAACACCGACTTCGCCCGCGTCTCGCGCAGACCACTGTCCGCCCGCGCCCCAGACGCTCTCCCACTCCCCAGGTGCACCATAGAACCAACTGGTGTTGATCAGAGCAAGATTGCCCTGAGGCATGGTTACTGCCTGCTCACGACGTTGACGGAATACAGAGTGCAGTTCTTGCGGCGTAGGAGTAGCTTCATTCACATCGAAAGAATATCTAGCAGGCGCGCAATCGAATTGCTGCCACGCAGAACCAGACAAGAGTAGGGCGGACGGGACTTGAACCCGTGACCGACGGATTATGAGTCCGCTGCTCTAACCAGCTGAGCTACCGCCCCGTGAGGTACTTCGAGTTTAGTCGTCGGTGAGTTCAGGGTCGGGGTCTACAACCTCTTCACCACGATAGAGCGCCTCGAATGTTTCGAGAGTGCGAGTGATGTCGTGCCCTGAAATGAAGTGGAGAGACTCACGCTTCATTCTTTCGAGCTCCGGCCATGGCATTGTTAAGACCTTTGTGAGCTTTGCGGCGAGTTCTTCAACGTTGCCAGGTTCAAATAAGAAGCCGTTCTCACCGTCGTGGATCAGGTGGGGCAACGCCATCGCATTAGCTCCGACAACAGGCAGCGCCGTTGCCATGGCCTCCATGGTCGCGATTGATTGCAACTCAGCAATCGAGGGCATTGCAAATACTTTCGAGCTCGCAAGGGCGTCTTTGAGCTGCTGGTCAGTGACATAGCCTGTGAACGTTACCTTGCCGTCGAGACCAAGCTGATGCACAAGAGACTTGTGTTGTGCCAGTAGGTCTCCCCCGCCGACAATCTCGAGCGTTGCGTCAAGTTCAGGTGCCAGAAGTTTCATCGCACGGATCAAAACGTCAATCTTCTTTTCGCCGGTGACACGACCAACGAAGACGACCTTGTTCTTGCCCTCGGGATTGAAAGTTGGCGTGTAGTGGTGTGCGTCGATTCCGCATGAAATGGCGTGCACATCGGTGAGGTGTGTGTACTCTTCGAGAAAATCTGCGGCCTTACGAGTGGGAGTCGTAACCGCCTCTGCACGACCAAACGTGCGAGCCGCTGCTGCCCACGCGAGCCTGATTGCAAAGTTGTGAACCCACTTAGGGATAACCGCAAAGTCGAGCAGGTTTTCAGGCATAAAGTGGTTGGTTCCGATGATGCGGATACCACGCTTCTCGGCTTCGATAGATAAACCACGACCAACGATGATGTGCGACTGGAAGTGCACAACGTCTGGTTTGACCTGATCGAGAATTCGAGCAGAGTTTTGATTGATGCGCCAGGGCAGAGCAAACCGAAGCCAGTCGTGGGGGTACCAGCGCCAGCTACGAAGGCGGTGCACAGTCATCTGAGCACCCTCGTGCTCCTCGATGAAGGTTCCACGCTTCCGGCTCGCTGCAGGGGCAACAATGTGGACGTTATGTCCGCGACCGACAAGGCCAGCCGCTAATCGTTCTGCAAACTTGGCAGCGCCGTTGACGTTGGGACCGAATGTGTCACATCCGATGAGAACAGTGAGCTTTTCATTGGCAGAACTTGAGGGTGAAGACACTTCAGAGTCCTTACTTTGACAGACGGGGAACTTCGCCCGTCTCTCCGTTTGACTGTGGGTGAACACGAGACATCAGTAGAACGCCAGCCACCGCAACAGCACCCGCGAGCACATAAACAGCGACGGCCCAGGCCGGCGCCTGCGAGGCTTCATCCAGAATCACGATACCGATGCAGACCGCAACGAGTGGATCAATGACTGTCAACCCGGCAATAACCAAGTCGGGAGGACCCGACGAGTAGGCATTCTGCACAAACAGACCGCCGATGACAGCTGCAATGAGCAAACCAGCCACAGAAAGCCAGAGCAACGGATCCATCTGGTTTGCGAAGAGTCGTGCTTCAACAACCGAGGCCAAAGTCGCAACGAAACCGTAGAGCACGCCCGCGCCCATGATGAAGAAGAGAGCATTCGGACGGTGACGGGTCAGGATGTAGACCACGGCAAAGATGATCATTACAAAACCGAGAGTGATCAAAATTTGGATCAAGTCTTCAGTGAGTACCGGCGCCTTGACCG
>JBDKLU010000012.1:0-4587 GCA_039795475.1 Actinomycetota bacterium
CAGCGGCCAGACCGAGAGCTCGGCCGACTTTCGGATAGTTAGGTGTGAGCGAAGGCCGAATCGTCGCAACCGGTGCTTGTCCGACGACTTTCGTCGTCGGCATGAACTTCATTGCCGAGCCCACAGAATTAGTGGCGGTCACAACGGGAGCCATGTACGAGCCGATATCTGCTTCGGTCACACTGTAGATTCCCGTCGAAACATTTGTTGTGACGCAGCCTGCAGGTGTGGAGTCTTGAGCAACGAGAACCTGAGTATCACAGCGGAACCACTCATAAGAGAATGTCGGCGAGGGGTAACCTTGCCAGGTTCCTGGGGAAGCAGTGAGCTGACTCGAGCTCGCCGGATCAATACGGAACTGTGGAGCAAGATTGGCACCAAGGCGTGTGACCGTCATCGCCGTACCGGCTGACTGGAACGTAGGAGCTGACTCCGCAGGCGTGAAATTAGCCACGTTAAGCATAAGGCGCGTTGTGCTAGTTCCCACATGTGTAGGCGTCGTCATCCCGAAGACTCGTTGCGGGTTAGGTGATGATGTGTCGTAAACGGGGGAACCACCCGTGTGCAAAATGACTGCGTCGGCTCGAGCTGCTGCAAGCACGTTGGTTTTGATGGTGTCCACCGATTGTGTTGGGTGCTCGGCAATGTACAGGGCAAAAGCTCCAGTCACATGGGGTGTTGCCATCGAGGTGCCATTTAAAACTTCGTAACCAGAAGGGTCGGATGCCTTGAGCGATCGAATGAGCACACCTGGAGCCATGATGTCAACGCACTGACCGTAATTGGAGAACGAAGCCTCACGTCCCGAGGAATCAACTGCCCCAACCGTGATGGTCCCCGGAGAATTTGCTGGCGAATAGTCGCAGGCTTCTCCCCAGATCCGACCGTCTGATTGTTTTGTCGATGCGCTGTTTCCGGCAGCGACCACAACAACGATGCCATCGTTCAACGCACGAGTTACTGCAGCATTCATCGTTGAGTCGGTTCCGCTTGGCGATACGGAGCCCAGACTCATGTTGAGGACTGCACGCTTACCGGCCGGGTTGTCGTTTATCGCCCAGTCGATGGCGGCAATGACGTCATCAGATGTTCCGCCATCAGAGCACTGACCGTTTACTGTTCCAGCGAGCGCACGAAGGGGGACGAGCGTAACGCCCTTGGCAACGCCGTAATCACGCGAACCAATCGTGCCGGCAACGTGAGTGCCGTGACCGTTACAGTCGACGGTCGATCCTGAACCGGTGAAGTCGTGCCCCGCCACTAGTCGCGTTCCAAATTGAGTCGCGTTAGGGGCAATGCCCGTGTCGACGACGTATGCCTTTACTCCAGCACCCGCCGTTGCTGGATATGTGTAGGTGGAGTCTGCCGAAAAAGTCGACTGATCAAGCAATGAGAGATTCCAGGGCGCACTTGTCTGAGTGTCTCCGATGGTGTACTCGACATTGTCTTCGACCTTGGCGTCGGGAAACTCAGACGTGATGAGCGAGATTTGGCCCTTGCTGGCAACAACAGAGATGCCACTCAGCGCATGACGGTACTGGTACTTGGTGGTGAGGCGAAGATTGCTCACGAAGGAAATTAGTTGGCCAAGCTGCGTGCTGGGAACGGTAATGATTACCGATCGTTCGCCGGCAGGCAGCGTAGAGGAAGGCGCCGAGGCGGTGGACGCGTTGGCCTGCGCTGGTACGTCAGCAACAACTGCGGGAACAAGCACCGCAGCGATGACCGCCACGACGGAAAGGCACGCGGCGGCAAGACGCGAACGTGTAATCAGGGTCACTATGCCACCTCCTCTATTCCTACATGCGGCTGACATTTCAGTTTAGCTTTGGCTTCCTGACGATTATCTGGCTGGTCGTCAAAGGTTCAGCCAATAAAAAACCCCACCGCGAGGGTGGGGTTTTTTATTAGTCATTGACTAGTTGTATGACGTGAAGTCGTCCGAAGAGAAGGACTCGAACTCGACGAAGTCGAGGTCTGCCTCGGTCAGATCTTCAGCGGCCGCGAAGATGCGGTTCGGGTAACGCTCGGCCTTAGCCTCTTCTGTAGCCTCAACCGACACGTTGCGGTAGCGGTCCAGACCGGTACCGGCCGGGATGAGCTTACCGATGATGACGTTCTCCTTGAGACCAACCAGCGGGTCAGACTTGCGGTCCATGGCGGCCTGCGTGAGAACACGCGTCGTCTCCTGGAACGAAGCTGCCGACAGCCACGACTCGGTAGCCAGCGAAGCCTTGGTGATACCCATGACTTCCTGACGAGCCGAAGCGGTCTTCTTGCCTTCGGTCATTGCAGCGCGGTTGAGCTCGGTGTAACGCGAGCGGTCAACAACTTCACCGGGGAGGAGTTCGGTCTCACCGTGGTCAACAACTGTGACCTTGCGGAGCATCTGACGAACGATGACCTCGATGTGCTTGTCATGGATCGGAACACCCTGCGAACGGTAAACGCCCTGGACGCCACCGACGAGGTGCTTCTGAACCTCGCGGACACCCTGCACGCGCAGAACCTCCTTGGGGTCAACCGTTCCAACCTGCAGCTGCTGACCGAGCTCAACGTGAGCTCCATCTTCAACGAGGAGGGTCGAACGCTTGAGCACGGGGTAAACGACGGGCTCGTCACCGTTGTCGGGAGTGAGGATGACCTTACGGCTCTTCTCAGTCTCTTCGATGGTGATGCGTCCAGCAGCTTCAGCGATCGGCGATGCACCCTTGGGGGTACGAGCCTCGAAGAGCTCCTGAACACGGGGCAGACCCTGGGTGATGTCGTCAGCACCAGCGGTACCACCAGTGTGGAAGGTACGCATTGTCAGCTGGGTTCCGGGCTCACCAATCGACTGTGCAGCGATGATGCCTACAGCTTCACCGATGTCAGCACGCTTGTTGGTTGCCAGCGAGCGACCGTAGCACTCAGCACAAACACCCTGAGCCGACTCACAGGTCAGAACCGAGCGAACCTTGACCTCGGTGACGCCAGCCTTGATGAGTTCTTCAATCTGAACGTCACCCAGGTTGGTGCCTGCTGCGAATACAACCTTGCCCTTGGCGTCAGCTGCATCGGTTGCGAGGGTACGAGCGTAAACCGAGTTCTCAACGTCGCGGTCGCGCACCAGAGCGCCGGTGGCGTCTGCTGCAGCGATCGGAAGGTCGAGGCCCTTGGTCGTGCCACAGTCTTCTTCGCGGATGATGACATCCTGTGCGACGTCGACGAGACGACGAGTGAGGTAACCCGAGTCAGCGGTACGAAGAGCGGTGTCAGCCAGACCCTTACGAGCACCGTGGGTAGCGATGAAGTACTCAACAACCGACAGACCCTCGCGGTACGAGTTGATGATCGGACGAGGGATAATTTCACCCTTCGGGTTGTTCACCAGACCACGCATACCTGCGATGTTGCGAACCTGCAGCCAGTTACCACGAGCACCCGAGGTCACCATGCGGTTGATGGTGTTGTCCTTCGGGAAGTTCTCCTTCATGGCGTCAGCAACCTCAGCGGTGGCTTCCGTCCAAATCTGGATGAGCTCCTGACGACGCTCGGTGTCAGTGATCATGCCCTTTTCGTACTCGGACTGAACCTTCGCGGCCTTCTTTTCGTAGCCCTTGATGATGTCAGCCTTGTTCGGAGGCGTGAGGATGTCAGACAGTGCAACAGTGACGCCCGAACGAGTAGCCCAGTAGAAACCGGCATCCTTGATCTTGTCGAGAGTCGCAGCAACCTCAGTCTTGGGGTAACGCTCAGCGAGGTCGTTGACGATGATCGAAATCTGACCCTTGTCGGCAACCTTCTGTACGTAGTGGTAGTCAGCAGGCAGTGCCTCGTTGAAGAGCGCCTGACCAAGAGTGGTCTTGTGAGTGATTGCACCACCGGTGTAACCCTCAGGAGCTTCACCCTCAGCGAAGGTCAGACCATCTGCAAAGCGGATGCGAATCTCAGCGTTCAGGTCCAGCGTGTGCTGGTCCATTGCCAGGATTGCTTCGCTGACCGACGAGAACGCACGGCCTTCACCGGTAGCACCGGGGGTAACCGTGGTCAGGTGGTGCAGACCAATGATCATGTCCTGCGTGGGCAGGGTCACGGGGCGACCGTCCGACGGCTTAAGGATGTTGTTCGAAGCGAGCATCAGGATGCGAGCTTCGGCCTGAGCCTCAACCGAGAGCGGAAGGTGAACAGCCATCTGGTCACCATCGAAGTCAGCGTTGAACGCAGCACACACGAGCGGGTGAAGCTGAATAGCCTTACCTTCAACGAGCTGAGGCTCGAACGCCTGGATTCCGAGACGGTGCAGGGTTGGTGCGCGGTTCAGCAGAACCGGGCGCTCACGGATGATCTCTTCGAGAACATCCCACACCTGGGGACGGCTGCGCTCAACCATGCGCTTCGCGCTCTTGACGTTCGCGGTGTGACCGAGCTCCATGAGGCGCTTGATAACGAACGGCTTGAAGAGCTCGAGAGCCATCTGCTTGGGCAGACCACACTGGTGCAGCTTGAGCTGCGGACCAACGATAATCACCGAACGACCCGAGTAGTCAACGCGCTTACCGAGAAGGTTCTGGCGGAAACGACCCTGCTTACCCTTGAGCATGTCAG
>JBDKLU010000013.1:0-12595 GCA_039795475.1 Actinomycetota bacterium
GCAAGGTCGAGGGTGACATCACCCGCGCCTCGGTAACCAAGGCTTCGCAGTCGGACGCTCCTTGGCCCAACAACAACAAGATGTGGGGTAACCCATGGTCGTTCGGTCCCGGTGCTGTACACCAGGCCAACAGCTCGACCTACCTCGCTGAAATCGCTGCTGGCTCGGGCGTTTGGACCTCAAAGGGTCCTTGGCTCCAGGCAGCTGAGATGAAGTGGACGGACATCGTTCTTCCTCAGTAATTGAGGGATAACTGATCCACGGTGTGCGCCGAGAGCACCTTTGCTCTCGGCGCACACTCATCCTCAGTCGCAGACTGAACCCACAAGTTTTTCAGGAGTATTCATGAATCTGGTGCCTCAGATATTCGCAGGCCTGACCACAGGCTCATTCTTTGCCGTGATTGGCGTCATGCTGACGCTCATGGCGCAGCTCACTCGAGTAGTCAACTTCTCCCAGGTAGCCTTCGCCATGTTTGGCGGCTTCGTGGGAATGTGGCTCGAGACGGGCCGCAACCACCTGCCCGTGTGGCTAGGTGCAATCATCGCCATCATCATCACCGCCGTTTTGTCGGCTGTCGTCGGCTGGATTATCGCCACGTGGTTGCCGAACGCACAGATGGCTGCACGATCTGCCGTAACAGTTTCTTCGCTCCTCATCCTGGTAGCTACTGGCGCCGTGTTGTTTGGTGCATCGCACAACAACTACAAGCCCCTGCTGCCGAGCATCCCGATCATGATTCCGCTGGGCAATGGCACCGACCTGGTAATCACGTACAACATGATCGCGCTCATCTTGCTCGCACTGGTTGTCGTCATCGTGATGCAGCTGGTTCTCAAGAAGACCATGTTTGGTGTTCGCCTTCGTGCAATCTCTGACCGCCAGAACGCTGCTGAACTCCTCGGCGTCAACGTCAAGATGCTCAACGTTGGTATCTGGGCCGTATCCGGCGCAATCATGTCCATCGCAGTCTCGTTCCTGCCGAGCACGGTGAGCAACGACTATGTCTCGTTCTCGCTGCTGATCATCCCCGGTGCAGCTGCTGCACTGGTCGGTGCGTTCAAGAACATGTGGCTCGCGCTCGTTGGTGGTCTAGTGATTGGTGTTCTTCAGAACATCATCGCCTCGAACCCCAACCCGACCATCGCTGGTCTCAAGGACTGGGTTGTGTTCATTTTGATTCTCGTGTTCCTTCTGTGGAACCAGCGCAAGGAGGTCTGGGATGTCGCCCGCTAACCAAACTGTCAATGCCGGTGTCGCGACTTCGTCGCGTAGCTCGCAGTCGTTCGTTCACAAGAGCTGGGCTCCCATCGCCATGGGAATCATCGCCGCTGTTGTTGGCGTCGCACTCTTGTACATCCCCTGGGTCGGTAGTGACTTCTCGTACACTCGCGTCTCGCAGATCCTGATCATGATGACCCTGCTCATGGGTCTGGGTATCGTCACCGGTACCGCCGGCATGATCGCTCTCTGCCAGATGACCTTTGCTGCAGCGAGTGCGTGGATCATCGAGTACCTCGAAGTTCACATGGGCCCCACCGCTTTTGGTGAAGCCAGCTTCTTCATCTACATGATTGCCGGAGCAGTTGCGGCAACCATCATCGGTGTCTTGGTTGGTTTGCCCGCTATCCGTCTTCGCGGTGTGAACCTCGCGGTTGTTACCTTGAGCCTCGCGTTCGCGATGGACCTGACGATTGTCTACTTCGGTTTCCCCGCAAACAAGGCAAACATTCAGATCACTCGCCCGTTTGGCATTGGTGGATCAACCTCCAAGGAAGACATGATGGCGGTCACGATTCTGATCATTGCCATCGTTGCCATCGTTTCGGTTGCACTGGTTTACCTGCAGCGCAGCCGTTGGGGCTCGTCCTGGAAGATGGTTGCCTTCTCAGAGCGCGGAACCGCTTCGTCGGGTACCAGCGTTCAGGTCGCAAAGCTCACCGCTTTCGCCGTCAGCGCCTTCGTTGGTGGTATCGCCGGTGGTCTGTACGAGCTGGTTTACATTCAGGCTCGTCCTGAATCGTTCGGTCCGTACGCCTCGATCGTGCTTTACGTTCTGGCAACCCTCGTTGGTTCGTACCTCATCGACATGGCCCTCTTCGGTGGAATCCTGTCGGTTGTTATCCCGTTCATCCTGACCAAGCTCAAGCTGCCCATGTTCTGGGGTGACATCTTCTTCGGTGTCGCGAGCATCCAGGGTCTGACCACGGGATCGAACCTCGGTGAAGACATCCGTCGTGGACTTCGCAAGGGCAAGCGAGCACAGCAGGCTGAGGCTGTCGCTGAAGCTGTTGCCGCAGAGTCACACAAGGAGATTGCTTCTGTTCCGATTCCTCAGGGAACCGGCAAGCCGTTGCTCGTTGTTGAGAACCTGACCGTTGCCTTCGGCGCAGTCAAGGCCAACTCGGACGTCAACCTTGTTGTCAAGGAAGGCACCATCTTCGGTCTCATCGGACCGAACGGCGCCGGAAAGTCGACCTTCATCGACGCCATCAGCGGATTCCTTCCCCACCACACCGGTGAGGTCACCCTCGATGGTCTGAAGCTCGACAAGCTCTCGCCCAGCCGCATCGCACGCAACGGTCTTCGCCGTACGTACCAGCAGGACCGCGTCCCCTCGACGCTCAGTGTTGGTGCCTACCTGAAGTTCATCGCACGCGGTAAGGCTTCGCACTCTGAAATCGACGAGATCCTCGACTTCTTCGGCTGCCCCACCTACTACACGCCGCTCAGCGTTGTTGACGTCGGAACCCGTCGTCTCATCGAGGTAGCAGCAGGTGTGGCTTCCAAGCCCAAGCTGCTCATGCTCGACGAGCCGGCAGCGGGTCTCGACCACGAACAGCACATTGCGTTTGGTGAGCGCCTGCGTCAGGTACCCACCAAGTACGGTGTCACGCTGCTTATCATCGAGCACGACCTCGACCTGGTTCGTAGTGTCACCACCGAGCTGACTGTTCTCAACTTTGGTGAAGTTCTCGCATCTGGTTCGCAAGAAGAAGTTCTTTCGAACAAAGAGGTGCTCAAGGCCTACATGGGTGAAACGGAGATGATGTGAGCCTCGTACTAAACGACGTAACCGTAAGTCGCGGTGTTGGTCCGGTTATTTCGAATGTCTCGCTCGAAATCAAGCCGGGTGAAATCGTCACCCTCGTCGGACCCAACGGTGCTGGTAAGACCAGCCTCATTGAGTCGATTGCCGGTGTGCTCATCCCATCCGCGGGAAGCATCACCATGGATGACGTCAACATCACGAAATTCTCGAAGCGCAAGCGCGCACGCTCGGGTCTCGCAGTGGTCGAGCAGGGACGAATGATCTTCCCCTCGCTCACCGTAAAAGAGAACCTGCAGCTGACCGCTCGCACCAAGGCAGACATGGATGAGGCGCTTGCCCTCTTCCCCGAGCTGGAGAAGCGACTGAACAACCTGTCGGTTCTGCTCTCGGGAGGTGAGCAGCAGATGGTCGTGCTCGCACGCGCATTCGCCGCCAAGCCCAAGTACCTGCTTCTCGACGAGATGTCGCTCGGTCTGGCGCCGGTCGTATTCATGCGACTCCTGCCCATCATCGAAGGCATCGCCAAGTCGGGTGTTGGAGTTCTGCTCGTTGAGCAGTTCGCGCACCTCGCTCTGAAGATCGCTCAGGACTCGATCGTTGTCACCAGTGGCCACGTTTCGTACCAGGGTGACCCCAAGGTACTTCTCAACGACGCAGAGCTCCTGCGCCAGAAGTACATGGGTTAGTTCTTCACAACTCCAGTGGTGGTCGCCCTCGCGGGCGGCCACCACTTTTTTGTTCCCGATGATCGCCTATGGCGACCTGCGAAATCGCGAACCCGACTAGCCCGCTAGCGAACAAACACATTCAGTCTGCTGACGCGAGATTAGATGCGCTCTAGGCTGTAAATACCGAGTTTTTGCTCGGTTTCGTGCCCTCGAAAGAGAGATTCTTCATGGCTCCCATCTCTGAAGCAGAATTGCTTGCCAAGGTCCCAACCCAGCTGTACATCAACGGACAGTGGGTAGCCGGGTCGACTGGTAAGACGATCCCCGTGCACGACCCCGCAACGGGTGCTGTGCTGGCGAACATTGCCGATGCTTCCCCTGAAGACGGCATCCGCGCCCTTGATGCTGCAGTGGCTATCAAGGATGATTGGGCAGCGACTCCTCCGCGCGTGCGTGGAGAGCTTCTTCGCAAAGCCTTTGAGCGCGTTCAGGAGCTCAAGGACGAATTCGCACTGCTGATGACCCTCGAAATGGGCAAGCCGCTGGCGGAGGCCATGGGTGAGGTCATGTACGGCAGCGAGTTCCTGCGCTGGTTTTCGGAAGAGGCTGTGCGCATCACCGGTCGCTACGGTATCAACCCCGAGGGTAGCGGTCGCGCAATCGTCTCCTACCTGCCGGTCGGCCCCTGCTACCTGGTTACGCCGTGGAACTTCCCGCTCGCGATGGCTACCCGAAAGATTGGTCCGGCCATTGCTGCCGGATGCACCGTCGTCATCAAGCCGGCGACCCTTACCCCGCTGACCACGCTCTACTTTGTGAAGATTCTCGAAGAAGTTGGCGTGCCCGCAGGTGTTGTTAACGTGGTGACCAGCTCGAGCGCATCCGCTCTGTCGACCCCGATCATTGCGGACCCCCGTCTGCGCAAGCTGTCGTTCACCGGTTCGACCTCGGTTGGTATCGCACTGATGAAGCAGGCGGCCGACAACGTGTTACGCACCTCGATGGAGCTCGGTGGTAACGCGCCATTCGTTGTGTTTGAAGATGCAGACCTCGACAAGGCTGTTGAAGGCGCGATGGCTGCGAAATTCCGCAACATCGGTCAGGCATGCACCGGCGCTAACCGTTTTATTGTGCACGCGGATGTTGCCGATGCGTTTGCCGCGAAGGTAACCGAAAAGGTTCAGGCCATGAAGATCGGTCGCGGAACTGAGGCTGGCGTCACCATCGGGCCGCTCATCGATGACCGTGCCGTGGCCAAGTGCGACGAACTCGTTACGGAAGCTGTTTCGCGCGGTGCCGTTGTTACCACTGGCGGTAAGGCACTTGAGGGCGCTGGTTCGTTCTACGAGCCGACCGTTGTAACCAACGTGCAGCCTGGTAGCAACATCCTGACCGATGAGATTTTCGGACCGGTTCTTTCGATCATCACGTTCACCGATGAAGACGAGGCTATCCGCCTGGCCAACGACACCGAGTACGGTCTGGCTTCCTACGTCTTCACAAAAGACCTCGCTCGCGGCCAGCGCCTGATCGAGCGCCTCGAGGCAGGAATGATGGGTCTGAACGTCGGCGTGATGTCGAACGCGTCAGCACCATTCGGTGGCATCAAGATGTCGGGTCTTGGCCGTGAGGGTGGTTTTGAGGGCATTCACGAGTACTTGTCGCCCAAGTACACGATGACGCCGAACCCGTTCGCCTAGAAAGGGTGGTTGAATGGATGCATGAGTATCCATTCAATACCTGAAATTCAATTCAAGACGCGTAAATGGGTGCGTCCTGAAGATCTCAACGCCAACGGAACTCTATTCGGCGGTAGCCTGCTCAAATGGATTGACGAAGAAGCGACAATCTACGCCATCGTGCAAATGGGTAACCGTCGCGTCGTCACCAAGCTGATGTCAGAAATCAATTTCGTGGCTTCGGCCAGGCAGGGAGACATCATTGAGATGGGCCTCGTAGCCACGCGTTGGGGAGCAACCTCACTGACGATGCGCTGCGAAGTGCGCAACATGGTGACTCGCACGAACATTCTCACTGTCGACAAAATCATCTTCGTGAACCTCGGTGAGGATGGTCGGCCCGCGCCTCACGGCTACACCGACGTGACTACCACGCGTGACCGGTTCGACGTCGAGAACTACTAAACGAGCAGCTGGTGCTTCGCGAGGTCGCGGTAGAGCGGCGTGGTCTTGACGAGTTCGGAGTGCGTGCCAACGCCAATGACCTTGCCGCTGTCGAGAACGACAATCTGGTCGCAGTCCACAACAGTTGAGAGTCGGTGAGCGATGATGACCAGTGTGCGGTCGGCGGCCACCTTGTCGATCGCTTCACGCATCATCTGCTCGTTCTTGCCATCAAGGCTTGAGGTCGACTCGTCGAGAAGAAGGATGGGTGGAGCAGCGAGAAGTGCGCGTGCAATGGCCAGACGCTGACGCTCACCACCTGAAAGCAGAATGCCGTTTTCGCCAACGATCGCGTTGATGCCGAGCTTGTCACGCTTCACAATCTTCGACAGGTTGACATCGGCAAGGACAGCTAAGCATTCCTCATCGGTGGCGTCGGGCTTAGCCAGGCGCAAGTTATCGGCGATGGTTCCGGCGAGAACGGGAGCGTCTTGTTCGACATATCCGATCTGCGAACGCAGGGCTTCACGGTCGAGCTCGCGAATATCGACCGAGCCGAGCTTAATCGAACCCGAGGTCGGGTCGTAGAAACGCTCGATGAGGCTCAAAATCGTTGACTTACCAGAGCCGCTGGGGCCAACCAACGCAGTGCGCTGACCGTGCGGAACAGTGAACGAGATGTGGTCCAAGATAACCGGGGCTTTAGGGGTGGCCGAATTAATTTCGGCTGCCGTGGTTTCGACCCCTTCGACAAGCTTGGCTTCGACAGGCTCAACCACCTTGGGCAGGGGGTAGCTGAAGCTCACCTTGTTGAAAGAGAGCGCATTCTTGGCGCGAGTCAGAATCGAACGTGGCTCTGCTGACTTGGGGCTCAAGTCGGCGATGTCGCGGTCCTTCTCGCCTTCGGTGGGCAGCGAAATGATCTCCTGAATGCGGCCCAGGGCACCCAGAGCCGAGTTGGTAGCTGAGATGGCACCAAAGGCCTGCCCAAGGGGCATGATCATCATGAACAGGAACAGGATGAACGCGACAAGCTGAGCGACCGTGATGGCTCCAGCAGCGACACGGTAACCGCCCACGCCCAGCACGGTCAAGAACGCGACCTGCATCGCGATGAATGAGACAGGAACAACGAGGGCAGAAATCTTGGCGACCTTGATGCCCATCTGCCATGCACCCTTGGCCGCAACATCCACTTGAGCGATTTCGCGGTCGGTTGCATTTGCAGCGCGAATTGTTCGAACCGAAGAAATCGCGCGCTCAACAGCAGCGGCAAGCTCGCCAACCTGGTCTTGTGCCTTGCGGCTCGCCACTCGGATGCGTCGCGAAAGAGTGACCACAACGACGATGGCAACAAAGATAACTAGCAGGGTCAGACCCAGCAGGATCGGGTCGATGATAATCATCGCGATGAGTGCTCCCACGAAGGTCAAAGCACCACCGATCGCATCGACGAGACCCTGGGTGAGCACGGCGCGCAACAGGGTGGTGTCAGAGCCCACTCGCGAGACCAGGTCGCCTGTGCGGCGAGTGTCGAATTCCGAGATGGGGAGGTGGAGCATCCGGCGAACGAGCGTGCGGCGCGACGAGAGCACCACACCCTCACCCGTGCGCTGCAGAAGGTAGTGCTGGAAGCCAGAGATGAACGCCGAAACCACCACCAAGGCGATGAGTGCCCACACCAGCGGGCCAAAAAGCTCGCCGTTGGTCACGCGCGTGATGACCTGGCTGACCACGAGGGGTTGCCCAAGGGTGGCGGCAGATCCAAGGATGCTCAGCACAATCACCAGCGAAAGCACAGGCTTGTGCTCCAGCAGGTAAGGCATCAGGTGACTGAACTTTGCCTTCGGAATGCTGGGATCAGCAGGCTCGCTTCGACGACGGCGCGAACCGCGCCCCATACCCATGCTCACGCTTGTGCGCTCCTTGGAGGGTTACTGCATAACGGAGGTGACACCGAGAATGATGTTCACCAGGGTGAGCCCACCGATTGCCCACAGAGCTACCGAAGGTGCAGGCTTCTTGTTGCGAAGCACGAACGCAATGACCCAGATTGCCAGAGCAATAACGAGCTTGATGCCGACAACAGCGTTGTTAGGGGTTTCGTCAGCGATAGCGCCCGACGAGTAAATGCCAACGAGTGCGATACCAGTAATCAGCTGAAGCAGCGAACCGTCAAGGTAGCCACGAACGATGACACCCTCACCCTTGGCGATGGGCTTGATGTTCACAAGGAACGCGCCAAACAGGTACGCCAAACCGATGAGGTGAAGAATGATGAGAATATCCGCGAGAATCTGCATGATGTGAGCTTACGCCTTCTTCAGGTCGCGAATGGTGAGAGCTGCCTGGATTGCTGCGGTGGCAGCTTCCTCGCCCTTGTCTTCTTTCGAGCCGGGCAGACCAGCGCGATCGAGACCCTGTTTCTCATCGTCGAGAGTGAGCACGCCGAAGCCGACGGGCTTGCCAGTGTCGAGGGCAACGCGCAACAGGCCCTGTGTGGCAGCATCCGATACGAATTCAAAGTGCGGAGTGCCGCCACGAATGATCACGCCGAGGGCGACAACGGCGTCAGCGCCGTTCTCGAGCACTGCCTTTGAAACCACGGGCAGCTCAAAAGAACCAGCAACGCGAACGAGGGAGTGCGTTGCCCCTGTGGCGTTGAGCACGCGCTGGGCGCCGGCAATCATTCCTTCAGAAATGACTTCGTGCCACTGACCGGCAACGATGACGACGTTGAGTCCGGTTGCGTCGACGTTGATGTTTGCTGTGGGGGAGCCGTGTCCGCTCATGCGATGTTCGCTTTCTTGATTGTGTTGACTGCTTCGAGCACAGGAAGAGTGCCCGGGATGTGGTGACCCATGCGGTCGCGCTTGGCACCGAGGTAGCCGCGGTTGTGTTCGCCGACACCAACCACGAGCGGTTCGAGACCGCTGACCGTGATGCCGTAGTTTTCGAGCTGGCGACGCTTCTCGGGATTGTTGCTCAGGAGGCGAACGCTCGTGATGCCTAGGTCGTCGAGCATGCGGGCTGCCGCTGCGTAGTCGCGAGCATCCGCGGGGAAGCCGAGAGCCAGGTTGGCATCGAGAGTGTCGAGGCCTTCTTCTTGCAGCTTGTAAGCCTTGAACTTGTTGACCAGGCCGATACCTCGACCCTCGTGACCACGCATGTAAAGAACTACTCCACCATCACGAACGATGGTGTCGAGAGCCTCATCGAGCTGTGGGCCACACTCGCACTTGAGCGAGCCAAGAGCCTCGCCGGTCAAGCACTCGGAGTGCACGCGTACGAGCACGTTCTCGGTGCCAATGTCTCCAGAAATGATTGCCACGTGATCGGTGCCGGTGGCGCGGTCGCGGTAGCCGCGCATCTTCAGCGGACCAAACTCTGTCGGAACAGTGGTCTCGACCTCGAATGCGACGCGGTGAGCATCGAGTTCTGCCTGATCGCGCTCGGGCAGAGGGTGCTCGGCGAGGTATTCCTGCATCGCCTTGATCGTTGTCACTGGAACGTTGTCACGTTCGCCGAGCTCCATCAGGCCAGGCATGCGCATCATGTCGCCGTCGTCGGCAACAATCTCTGCGATCACAGCAACGGGCTGCAAGCCTGCCAAACGCATCAGGTCAACAGCTGCTTCGGTGTGACCATCGCGTTCGAGTACTCCGCCATCAACCGCACGAAGAGGCAGAATGTGCCCCGGGCGAATGAGGTCGTGCGAGCCCGCGTTCGGGTCAGCGAGAACGTGCAGGGTGCGTGCGCGGTCAGAGGCGCTAATGCCTGTGGTGACTCCGGATGCAGCATCCACCGTGATTGTGTACGCGGTGTTGCGGGTGTCTTGGTTGCGCTCGACCATGATTGGCAGGTTGAGGCGATCGGCGTAGTCGCGCGACATCGGCGCGCACAGCAAACCGGATGAGTGGCGCACAATCCAGGCAACGGTCTCTTTCGTTGCAAGTTCGGCTGACAGAATGGCGTCGCCTTCGTTTTCGCGACCTTCATCGTCTGCAACCAGCACAACGCGGCCAGCGCGAATTGCTTCGATTACTTCGGGCATGGGGGTGAGGCTCATGAACGGCCTCCTTCCGTGTGGAATGCGAGCATGCGCTCGACGTGACGAGCGACGATGTCAGTTTCGACATTGACGCGGTCGCCGACGGCTCGCTGCCCCAGGGTGGTGGCAACGAGAGTTTCTGGGATGAGCGACACTTCAAACCATTGCTGGTCGTCGCTTACGGGGCTGACAGAGCTCACGGTGAGCGATGTACCATCCACCGTGATCGAGCCCTTGTCGACAAGCAGGGGAGCAAGCTCTCGTGAAATAGCAAAGCGTACGACAGTCCAGTCGCCACTGGGTCGCACGTCGAGAACCTGAGCAGTGCCATCAACGTGACCCTGCACGATGTGCCCGCCGAGGCGGCTGCCGAGTTCGGCAGCGCGCTCGAGATTGACCTTGGTGCCAACGCGAGCCTCGTCGAGAGTGCTCATCGCAAGTGTCTGCCCCATGACATCCGCGGTAAAGCTTTCGGCTGTCTTGTCGACCACGGTCAGGCACACGCCACTGACGCAGATCGAGTCTCCGTGTCCGGCATCGGCGACAACTTTGGGGCCTTTGACCGTGAGGCGAACCGAGTTGTCAGTCGGTTCGAGGGCGATGATTTCGCCAACTTCTTCAACGAGTCCGGTAAACATCAGGACTCCTTTCGCGGGGTGGCTTCAACGAACAGGTCAGCGCCGACGCGCTCGACAGCAACGATGTCGAGGTCGACGCGCTCGGCAAGGCTTCCGACACCAACATCGGTGATGGCCAAACGAGAACCGCCGAGGATGGTCGGGGCAAGAAAAACGTAGAAACGGTCGACAACGCCGGCTTCGATGAAGGCACTCGCCAACGTGGGGCCGCCCTCGACGTAGACAGAGCGCAAACCGCGAGCGTAAAGCTCAGCGAGAATGCCTTCGATGTCGCGTGTTCCCGGCACGATCGGCTCGTGAGGGTGCTGGTAAATCAGAGAATCACCGGGGATGGGACGCTCGCCGATAATCACCGGAACCGGCTGCTTGTCATGCAAGTCGCCACCCGAGGTGCGTGCGGTCAGGCTGGGGTTGTCGGCAAGAACAGTGCCCGTACCCACGATGATGGCATCGGCAGTCGAGCGCTGTTCGTGAACGAGGGCTCGAGACTCGGGGCCAGAAATCCACTGGCTCGTACCGTCTTCGGCTGCGGCACGACCGTCCAGGCTGCCAGCCCACTTGACGGTCACGTGAGGGCGACCCAGACGCGTTGCGGTCAACCACGACGACTGGTGCTTTTCGACCTCGTCAGCCAAGACACCGCCAATAACCTCGATGCCAGCCGCGCGAAGACGCTCGGCACCGCCAGAGGATTCACAACCGGGATCAGCAACCGCGTAAACGACACGAGCAACACCGGCATCCACGAGAGCGGCAGCGCAGGGGCCAGTGCGCCCCGTGTGATTGCACGGTTCCAGAGTGACCACCATGGTGGCGCCACGGATCTCTTCGAGAGAAAGCTTAGAAAGGGCATCCACCTCGGCGTGCGGGGTTCCGCTGCCCATGTGCCAACCCTCAGCTAAAACGTTGCCGGCTGAATCGAGCACAACAGCGCCCACCTGAGGGTTGACACCGCGAGCAGGGCCGTTCTCGGACAGCTTGATGGCGCGACGCATCACGGTCTCAAAGACCTTGATTGTGTTGTCGTTCATCTCTGCCTGCTCTTACCGGTTCTGTGTTGTTGAGATACAACTACCGGGGAGACAGAGGTACGCCGCGTATGCAAAATAGCGACAACTCTGCTGGTGAACGGTGTGACCCATTCACCCGCGCTACCTACCATCCGGACTTTAACCGTCGGTGCTGGAATTCCACCAGCTCAACCTGTTGGCTTGATTGCTCAAGCCTCAAGGGTCGCGGACTATAACCGCCGGTTCAGACTTACACTGACCCCGGAGCGCGTTGCTCTTACGTCAAGCAGTCTACGCCCACTTTTATTCCCGTCGCACGTCACTGTGTATGAATACGCAATGAAAACGTCGAGTCTGCGCTGGGGAATAATGGCGATATGGATGCCCAAACCGTCGTCGCCGAACTAACATCACTTGCCGACCCGAGTCGCGCCGAGCACTCGGCAAGGTTCTTCAAAACCGGAGTCGGACAGTACGGCGAAGGTGACATCTTTCTCGGGCTCACCGTGCCCAACACTCGCATTGTGGCAAAGCGCTACCGTGATCTTCCCCGCGCCGACGTTGAAGACTTGCTCACATCGCCCATCCACGAAATTCGCCTCTGCGGAGTCGTGATCCTGACCGAACAGTTCAAGAAACTCAAGACCACGCCCGCACGCCTCGACGCCTTCGACTACTACGTTGGCGCTGTACGCGCCGGATACATCAACAACTGGGACCTCATCGATGTGAGTGCACCCACATTCGGAACCCTCCTCGTCGATCAAGGCCGACAAGCCTCCTCGAACGCCACAGGTGAACGCATGCTGCGCAAACTCGCTGCAGCCGAGTCGATGTGGGAGCGTCGTCTCGCCGTTTTGCTCACCTTCGCGTTCATCCGTGCTGAACAGTTCGAGCTCACCCTCTTGCTCGCCCAGATGCTCCTCGGCGACAAGCAAGACCTCATGCACAAAGCCGTCGGCTGGATGCTCCGCGAAGTCGGCAAACGCGATGCAGATGTTCTGCGGGCCTTCCTCGCTGAACACATTCGTGAGCTACCGCGCACCACGCTGC
>JBDKLU010000014.1:0-3742 GCA_039795475.1 Actinomycetota bacterium
TCGGTCGCGGGCGAATACTTGCAACCCACCGCCGAAAGCATGGCAACGGAGATTGCTGCTCGCTCGGCGGGCTCCAGCACGGTTGTGCCCGCGACGAACTGGTCGGCCTCGGTGAGTGGAGGGTATCCGCTGACCGAAGTCGTCTACGGCGCGGTCAACGTGTGCTCAGCCACCAAGGACGAGCGTGCCGCCTACGTCAACCTGCTCAACTATGCAATCGGTGACGGGCAGAATCTGGATTCAGGGCTCGGTAGTTTGCCTCTCGGCTATGAGCCGATAACGGAGGCTCAGCGTGCAACCGCCCAGACCGCCATCGCTGACGTGTCCGAGCCCGCAAATCTGAGCACTCGATGCCCAGCGGCCGAGACGACAGAAACGATTACACCGCCAGTTGTGGTTACACCGCCCGTCGTCATCGGGACCATCGATGACGGATCAGGCACGAGTGTGGCGCACAAGAAGCTTTTCATCGTCAAGCCGGTCTACGGTTCCGGGGAAACGACTGACCGCCTTCCGCTCGTTGCACGCACACTCAGTGCCGGTGGTTATGCCCTAGGAATTCCGCTGCTTATCGCTGGCGGACTGTTGCTCATGCGATCGCGCAATCGACCTATTCCGCAACTCGACTGACGCGGGTCTCGGCGGTGAGGCAAACAGACTGCAACGCTTCACCCCGTGTTCACCTTGTCGCCGTCATGTGTCTACTTACGCTTCTTAGTCTTCTTGCGAAGTGTGATTAGAACACTGAAATATCCTCGAAAGGAAACCCACATGAAGGTTGGTGCATTCGCAAAGCTCGGCACTCTCGCCGGCTGCGTTGCGATTACCGCCGGTCTCCTGGTCTCGGCTCCGGCCGCGCAGGCAGACCCATCCGCCGGAACCTACCCGCTACTTGCCGGTGTCGGTTCGGACACGACTCAAGACGTTATGAACGCCATCGCGTCGGCTATCAACGGATCTCACACAGATCAAATTGCTTCCTACGATGCACTCGGTGAGACGACGGTTCAGATGCGCGAAGACGGCCTTGCGCTTCCCCGCCCCAATGGTTCAGGCGAGGGCTACAACATGCTCAAGGTCGCAACCGGACAGCTGAGCTCGGCCTCGATCAAGTCTGGCACTTCGAAGACCGCGCTTACCGTCAACTACACCGGCTCAGTTGACGGACAGTACGACGTTGCTGGCGCTGTCGACTTCGCGCGTAGCTCGTCAGGTGTCACGACCCAGAATGCCAACGGTGCATGGACGTTCATCCCGTTCGCTAAGGACGCCGTTGGTGTTGCTGCCAACCCGAGCGACCCGTTGACCGCTCTCGGTTCGAACCTCACGCTCGGTTCGTCGGGTGACACCGCCACGACTGCCTCGCTCTACAGCATTTACCACTGCCTCGCACGCTACGTTTACATCAACGATGCGGACAGCACCTACAACTCCGTGGGCGCGACCGCTGAGGCGGCCCCGGCCGGCACGACCGCAACCGAGATTAAGCCGCTCCTTCCGGCGTACGGCTCGGGAACACGCAAGTATTTCGTGGGCAAGCTCGGTTACACCGACGCCTCGGGACTCATCTCGGTGAGCAACACGAACACGAACTGCATTAGCGACACCTACAACTCGACCGGAATCAACGAGCACGATGGTACGGCGATCCAGGGCGTTGGCGCTGGCGCGATTGGCCCGTTCTCGATCCCGCAGTTCGTCGCGCAGACCAACCATCCCGAAGTAGACCGTCGTCACGACGTTACGCTGCTGCAGCTCGGTTCTCTCGAGCCGATCGTCGATGGTGCCACCAACCCTTTGTGGGACTCAAACCTCGTTCGCAAGGTCTATAACATCGTTCCCTCACGCCTCGCAGATGATGCCAACTCGGAGATTGCAAAGACGTTTGTGGGCGAGACCTCGTACGTCTGTGAGCAGACCGCTGCCATCGAAGACTGGGGATTCATCCCCATGAACGGTGTCGGCAGCGAACTGTGTGGCTACACCGGTTACCGCGAAGGAACTAACCTCTCTGACGGCAGCATGAAGAAGGCAGTATCCAGCCTTGACGCTGAGTTCACTCAGGTTGCCCCTGGCGACACGCTGGATGTACAGGTAAACGTTCCCGCCGACAACGTGCTCGGTGGAACCGTTAGCGTTCTCAATGCCGCTGACGAGGTTCTTGCGCTCGGAACCGGTACCGTCGCCATCGGCGATAACGCCGGTATCGCCTCGGTAACTATCCCGGCGGATGCCGCAGTCGGCACCATGACGCTCAAGGCAACGTTCACGCCATCGTTCGGTTATTTCGACACCTCAGACGTGTCGACTGCCACCGTCAAGGTCAAGGTTGTCAACCCTTACGAGGTAGCGCTCACCACGACCGCGAAGACCAACACGAAGATCAATGTTGCGATTCCGTTCACGGCCACCATTTCCGCTGGTGCAGGTAACACCTACTTCCCCGGTGGTGATGTGACCCTCTACAACAACGATGCAGCGGTTCAGACCGTGTCGCTCGACCTGCGCGAGAAGGTTGCGACCTTCTCGGTCAAGCCGACGGTCGCCCTGAACAACTACTACGTGGTTTACGAGCCGAACTACTCGGGTACTGCACTCAACGCAACCAGTGACAACATCGTGATTCGCGCTGCTGTCCAGGCCGCCACAATCAGCACCACCGGTAAGACGGTGTTCACCGACCAGACCGGTTACTTTGCAAAGATCTCGAAGGCCAGCTCTGCTGCCCCGACGATCACCGCCAAGATTGCCAAGGTCGGGACCTCGAACGCGACCGGAACTGTGAAGGTTCTTCTGGGAACCGCGAAGACCGGTGGAATCACCCTCGTGGGTGCGACCACTCTTGCTGCTGACGGAACGGTCACTCTGACCCTGCCGAAGGCAAGCAAGTGGCGCGTTGCTGGTACCGGAGCAGTTCGTTACCTCACCCTGGTTTACTCGGGTGACACCAAGTACTGGGGCAAGACTCTCGTACTCAAGGTCCAGGTAAACAACTAGCACTACCTTACGCACATGTTGGTGCTGTCCTGCTCGCGATTGCGAGCAGGACAGCACTCACGCCGATAACGAGAAAATGTAATGGCCGCATCACCTCAGCACAGCAATTCATCGCGAGACCGCCTCGGCGAGCTCTTCTTGGACACGCTCTCGGGAGCGCGGTCCTTTTTCCGTTTGCTGAAGAAGAAGGTACTTCGTCGCAGCGATGGCCATGAGTCTCACGAGGGATCAGCTCTGCAAACTGCGACTCTCGAGGAGCATGTTGGGCTCGCTGGCGTTGCTATGCCGGCCCTGCCCAGCACAGGAAAAAAGGGTTTCTACGGTCGAGTCGCGCTTTTGGCGGGAGTCGTCATCCTTGCAATTTTCGCCAGTTTCCTCGGGCTGTCACAACTCGCAAACATGCGCGACCAGCAGTCTCTACGCAGCGATTTTCGCTACACCCTTGCCAACGGCACTGCTCCCGTATCTGGGCTCGCTCAAAATCAGAAGCTACTCACACCGGGAACCCCGGTCGCTCTCATCCAAATTCCGAAACTTGGCGTGAACGCGGTCGTCTTGGAAGGCACCACCTCCGACGTGACCGTTCACGGCCCGGGGCACCGCAGGGACACTGTTCTTCCGGGGCAGGTCGGCGTGAGCGTCATTTACGGTCGCCAATTCAGCTATGGCGCAACGTTTAACGGCATTGGAAATCTCAACGAGGGCGACACGATCACCGCTGTCACCGGGCAGGGAAAGTCTGAAT
>JBDKLU010000015.1:0-3231 GCA_039795475.1 Actinomycetota bacterium
GCCGAGGGCGTCGGCTTGTTCCGTACCGAGTTTCTGTTCTTGGACTCGTCGACGGCACCGACCGTTGAGCAGCAAGAGATTCAGTACACCGAACTGCTCGAAGCCTTCCCTGGCAAGAAGGTTGTCGTACGTGCACTCGATGCCGGCGCCGACAAGCCGCTTTCCTTCCTGAACGACGCTCACGAAGAGAACCCTGCTCTAGGGCTACGTGGTTTGCGCGCGCTTCGCGTAAAGGAGAACATCCTTCGTGACCAGCTCACGGCGCTAGCGAATGCACAGAACAAAACGAGTGCCGACCTGTGGGTCATGGCTCCCATGGTCTCTGACGCTGAAGAAACCGACTACTTCGTGGCACTCGCGAAGGAGCTCGGCATTCGCGTTGCCGGCGTGATGGCAGAGGTTCCGTCACTTGCCCTCGTCGCAGACCAGGTGCTCGAAACCGCCGACTTCGTATCGATCGGAACCAACGACCTCACTCAGTACACGATGGCAGCCGACCGCATGCTCGGTTCGGTCGCCTCGTTCCAAGACCCCTGGCACCCCGCGGTGCTCCGCCTCATCAAGCAGCTCGGCGATGCCGGCGCGGCTGCTGGCAAGCCCGTTGGAGTCTGTGGTGAAGCCGCTGCCGATCCCAACCTCGCCGTTGTGCTCGTCGGTCTTGGCGTCACCACGTTGAGCATGACGCCGGCTGCGCTGGCCGATGTTCGCGCATCGCTGCTCACCGTCACGCTCGACGAAGCAAAGTCGCGTGCCGCTAAAGCACTCAACGGCCGCACGGCTGCAGAAGCTCGCAAGCTCGGCACCAGCTAGAGACCAACGACTATCGTTGAGCCATGACTATCGAGGTTCAACAAGTTACCGAAGCTCACAAAGCCGGATGGCTCGAGATGTGGGCTGGCTACCTCACCTTTTATAAAGAGGACCTGCCTGCTGAACAAACCGAGCTGACTTGGTCGCGCCTGATGGACCCTGCGTTCAACCTGCATGGATTCGTTGCTGTGCGAGATAGTCGGGTCGTTGGGTTGACCAACTACTCGTGGACGAATTCCACGTGGGATGAACATCCCAACATTTATCTTGAAGACTTGTTTGTCGACGAGACCCTTCGCGGTGAGGGAACGGGCCGAGCGCTCATCGACGCGGTCACTCACGTCGCGCACGCTCATGGATCGAAGCGAGTGCGTTGGATCACTCACAACACCAATGCGACCGCGCGAAAGCTATACGACAAGGTGGCGACCCTTTCTGAGTTCGTCATGTACGACCGCGACATTGAAACGAAGTAACTATGGCGAGCAGGTTTGAAAATCTCGACGAGTACTGCGCCAGCCTGGGTGACGTGCGTGGCGACACCATCCGCAAGATTGTCGAGACCATCCAGCTCGACTACCCCCGCGCCACGGTCAAGATCGCGTGGAACGTGCCCCAGGTGCAGATCGATGGAGAGTACGTCTTTGGGTTGAGTGCAGCCAAAGGTTGGCTCACCCTCGCCAGTTGGAACCCTGCATCACTGCCTACATTTGCTTCGCGCCTCGAGGGCTACGTCATGAACGAGCGCACGTTCCGCGTGCCCGTCGACTGGACCCCTGACCGCGAGCTCCTTCGCGATATGGTTGCCGACCGTCTCGCCCAGCTCGGCATCTCTTAGCTGCGCCTCGCGCCTCGGATCACTCGAGAGATTACGTGACGAGACAAATGACCGGGGCGTGGCCGGGCGTCGGGGAATGTGGCGTAGCCACAAGGGGCCCCGCGGGCGCGGTTATTTGTCTCGTCAGGTAATCAAACCCAACAGTGCTAGTTAGGCGCGACCGCGCAGTACAGCCTGCTTAACCTCAGCAATAGCCTGCGTGACCTGGATACCGCGGGGGCATGCGTCGGTGCAGTTGAAGGTCGTGCGGCAGCGCCACACGCCTTCTTTGTCGTTGAGGATTTCGAGGCGTTCTTTGCTTGCTTCGTCACGCGAGTCAAAAATGAATCGGTGCGCGTTGACGATTGCTGCCGGACCGAAGTATTGTCCGTCGGTCCAGAACACAGGGCACGAGGTGGTGCAGGCGGCGCAAAGGATGCACTTGGTGGTGTCGTCGAAGATCTCGCGGTTTGCGATGGTCTGGACGCGCTCCTTGCCCTTTTCTGGTGCGCTGTTCGAGATGAGGAACGGCTTGACCTCGCGGTAGGCGGCGAAGAATGGCTCCATGTCGACGATGAGGTCCTTCTCAAGCGGAAGACCCTTGATGGCTTCTACATAGATGGGCTCAGTGATGTCGAGGTCTTTGACTAGGGTCTTGCACGCGAGGCGGTTGCGACCGTTGATGCGCATGGCATCCGATCCACAGATACCGTGTGCGCAGGAGCGACGGAACGACAGGGTACCGTCTTGTTCCCACTTGATCTTGTGCAGAGCGTCGAGAACGCGGTCGGTGGAGAACACCTCAACGTCGAACGATTCCCAGCGGGGCTCTTCGTCTACTTCGGGAAGGAATCGACGAACGATCAGGGTGATGGTGAAGGCCTGGATGGCGGCCGGTGCTGCAGTAGCCATTTCTAGTACTTCCTCTCCATCGGCTGGTAGTTGGTGACGACGACGGGTTTCCAATCGAGTTTGATGTGGTCAGCCTTCTTGCTGCCGGTGGGCTCGCCCACCTTGTATGCCATCGTGTGCTTCATGTACTTCTTGTCATCGCGGTTGGGGTAGTCGTCGCGCATGTGACCGCCACGGCTTTCCTTGCGGTTGCGCGCGGTAACAACGGTGACTTCAGCGAGGTCGAGCAGGAAGCCCAGCTCAATTGCTTCGAGGAGGTCAGTGTTGTAACGAGCACCCTTGTCGGAGATCGAGATGTTCTTGTAGCGCTCACGCAGTGCGTGGATGATGGTGAGAACTTCAGTGAGCGACTCTTCGGTGCGGAATACCTGTGCACCACGGTCCATGTGCTCCTGAAGCTCACGGCGGATAGCCGCTACACGCTCAGTGCCGTTCGAGGTCTTGACCTGCTCGATAAGTTCACGAACGTACTTTGCGGGATCCTTGGGCAGATCGACGAACTTCGCGGTCTTGGCGTAGTCAGCGGCGTTGTTGCCGGAGCGCTTACCAAAGACGTTGATGTCGAGCAGCGAGTTGGTACCGAGACGGTTCGAGCCGTGAACCGATACGCAGGCGCACTCGCCGGCTGCGTATAGGCCGGGGATGACGGTGTCGTTGTCGGAGAGAACCTCTGCCTTGACGTTGGTCGGGAT
>JBDKLU010000016.1:0-2502 GCA_039795475.1 Actinomycetota bacterium
AGCAGGCAGCTGAGGTCGTCGATACCCCGAACAGCGCAACCATTGACGATCTCGTTTCGACGCTGAACGCGGGTGGGGCGTCCATCACCGCGGCAAACACGCTCAAGACCGTTGTTCTTGCCTTGACCCACCTTGATGGCACGCGCGAAGTTATCGCGCTGGGACTTCCTGGCGACCGTGAGGTTGAACTCGCTCGCGTGGAGGTTGCGTTCTCACCCGCCGAGGTCGAGGCAGCAACCGACGCAGACTTTGCCAAGAACAAGGCTCTGATCAAGGGATACATCGGCCCGTGGTCGACCGCAGGGCAGGTGCTTGGCGAGAAGGGCTCGGCCAAGATTCGCTACTTCGTTGACCCTCGCGTTGTCGACGGTTCGAGTTGGGTTTCCGGTGCCAACGTCGACGGCAAGCACGCCATCAACGTCGTCGCTGGTCGCGATTTTGTCGCTGACGGCGTTATTGAGATGTCGGATGTTCGCCCCGGCGACCCCGCACCCGATGGATCCGGTCCTGTCGAGATCGCACGCGGCATGGAAATCGGTCACGTTTTCCAGCTCGGTCGTAAGTACGCCGAAGCTCTCGGGCTCAAGGTTCTCGACGAGAACGGAAAGCTCGTCACGGTCACCATGGGTTCGTACGGAATCGGTGTGACGCGCATCCTCGCTGTTATCGCTGAGAACAACAACGATGACAAGGGTCTGATCTGGCCGGAAGCTGTATCGCCTTTCGATGTTCACGTCATCGCAACCGGTAAAGACGACGAAGTGTATGAAGCCGCCGAGGGCATCGTTGCTGAGCTCGAAAAGGCTCGCTATGACGTGCTCTACGACGACCGCGTCAAGGTCTCTCCAGGTGTGAAATTCGGCGATGCCGAGCTCGTCGGTGTCCCACGAATCGTCATTGTCGGCAAGGGCCTTTCTGAGGGCGTAGTCGAGCTGTGGGATCGTCGCACGGGGGAGCGCACGAGCGTTCCCGTGGCTGACGTCGTCTCGTCCCTGCGCTAACCTAGGTAATTGCACCGAGCATTCTCGGTGTCACGATCGCAGGTATGAATAGAGGAGCCCACCGTGGACATCGATCTCAGAGTTCTCAAGTTGATGGAAACCGAACGGGGCATCCCCTTCGAAGAGCTGTGCGAGATTCTTGAGCAGGCCATTCTGACGGCCTACCAGAAGCACGAACTTCAGGTGAACCCACCCGCACGCGTTGAGCGTCCGAAGGGTGAAGACGGCAAGCCTGCTCCTCGTCCGCCGGTAGAGCTGCCTGAAGGCCGAGCACACCTCGACCGCAAGACCGGAATCGTCACCGTTTTCGCTCCCGAGTACGACGAAGAGGGCGCACTCATCGGTGAGGCCGATGTGACTCCTGAAGACTTCGGCCGTATCGCTGCTTTCGCCGCTAAGCAGGTCATCGCTCAGCGCATGCGAGAGATCCAGGATGAAGCCGTTCTCGGTGAATTCAAGGGTCGCGAGGGTGACATCATGGCCGGCGTCATCCAGCAGGGCACAAACCCCAAGATGATTCAGGTGGACCTCGGCACGATTGAAGCCATGCTCACCCCTGAAGAGCAGGTTCCCACTGAGGAATACACCCACGGCAAGCGCATGCGCTTCCTGGTCACCAAGGTTGCCCGTGGCACCAAGGGACCTCAGGTTACTGTCTCTCGCACGCACCCGCAGCTCGTTCGCAAGCTTTTCGCACTTGAGGTTCCTGAAATCGCGAATGGTCTCGTCGAGATCGTTTCGCTCTCTCGCGAGCCCGGTCACCGTACCAAGATTGCGGTTAAGGCTAACGACCCCGCTATCAACGCAAAGGGTGCCTGCATCGGTGAACTCGGCCGGCGCGTTCGTGCTGTCGGCGAAGAACTTTTCGACGAAAAGATCGACATCGTTGATTACTCGGAAGACCTCACCCAGTTCGTGGCGAACGCACTTTCGCCGGCCAAGGTGACCAAGGTTGTCATGGTTGACCCCACCTACAAAGCTGTTCGTGCGTTCGTCCCCGACTTCCAGCTTTCGCTGGCTATCGGCAACGGCGGACAGAACGCTCGTCTCGCTGCTCGTCTGACCGGTGCCAAGATTGACATCCAGCCAGACAGTGCGATGCCAACCGAGTAATGCCGACTGCGTAATCTCAGGTAGAATGGAACCCACAAGAACCTGCGTCGGTTGCCGAGAACGCGGCGAAAACTCCTCACTCGTGAGAGTTATCGTGCGGGATTCGGTTCTCGAGGTTGATTCAACCGCTTCGGCGGGCGGACGTGGTTCATGGGTTCATCCCACGAAAACGTGCGTCGAAACAGCCATTACGCGCAAAGCATTTACCCGGGCCCTCAAGGCACCGGTTGTAAATACCGAAGCACTCACGCAGTACTTGACCCACTAATCACACGATCAAAGGCTGAACGGCTAATGGACAACTAATGAGCGGCTCGAAATGAGTACCGTCCGCATTTAGTGGTGTGACCCTGTCTTACAGGTTCACACCGTAAGACAGGAGAATTGT
>JBDKLU010000017.1:0-4363 GCA_039795475.1 Actinomycetota bacterium
ACCCAGGTGACCATGCACCACGGGCACAGGGTGCCGAGGTCAAAAACGCTCTCGGTGAAAAGCCAAATGACAAAAATGAATCCGAGCATTGCGGTGATGTGGAATGCTCGCCAGTACCACCGTGCGTAGGTCGCTCCGGCAAGAAGGCCAACGCCTGTTGCAATAACAACCGGCCATGCGATGAGGCCAAGAATCGGGTTGGGGAATCCCAACAGTGCGCCCTGCCACGAAGCAAGATTCTTGCCACACTGCACAACGATGCTGAAGTTGCAAGATGGTGTCGACCCGGGGTGAAGCAGCACGAAGAACTTCTCGTAGGTAAGGGCAAAGGCGGCAATAAGGCCGACCAAGCCGGAAACGATCAAGGAGACGGCGAAACCTACGGGCTTCTTCTGCGCTGTTTGGATGCTCACGAGAGTCATTATCCCAGTCGAAGACTGAACCACGGCTGAGGATGCACGTTCTTTCCATAAGTCGTGCGATACTAAAGACACGCGATCGGCTGTTAGCTAATCGCACGAAGACTTTGCGAAACCAGGAGTGTTTTGCGTGAGTGGCTCCCTGCGGGGCAGTCACATGTGGATGAGAAACAACACCGTTTCTTATCGAAAAGAATTTGGTTTATCGCTTTCGGGCAATGAACCCCAAGGTTTAGTTTCGGCCAAGAGCCGCACTGCGGAATTGGCCGGAGCGGGAAAGTACACCGTTCATGGTGAATGAATTTGAAAACACGCTGTTTCTAGCACCCGATCCGGAGAAGGCGTTCAAGCCCGAACCCACTGAGGTGGTTGAGCTTGTCGAAACCACGACCGCAGCGGTCGAACCCACTGAGGTGGTCGCGCAGACTGAGTCGGTCGAGCAGACTGAGTCGGTCGAGCAGACTGAGGTGGTCGAGCTTGTCGAGACCCCGGTATTCCCGACCCTCACCGCTGAAGAAGTAACGGACCTCATCTTCTTCGCTCCGCCGCTTCCTCCGATTGCTGAGCGTCAGGGACGTGGTCGCGCCGAGCGATACGACCGCTACGACAACGCATCCGAGGGTGGTTCTCGGAGTGAGCGCGGAAACCGCAACGACCGCAATCGCAACGATGCTGACTCCGGAGACGAAGCCGAAGAAGGTTCTTCTTCGCGTCGCCGCAACCGCAACCGTGGAGAGCGTGCTGAAGGATCTCGCGCACCTCGCGAGGTTGAGCAGATCACTGAGCCACAGCGCATCAAGGGTTCAACACGTCTTGAGGCGAAGAAGCAGCGTCGTCGTGACGGCCGTGACGCAGGCCGCCGTCGCACGGTTGTTACCGAGAGTGAGTTCCTCGCTCGTCGGGAAGCCGTCGATCGCACCATGGTTGTGCGCGACAAAGATGGTCGCATCCAAATCGGTGTTCTCGAAGACAATGTTCTCGTCGAGCACTATGTAGCGCGCTCCTCAGAGGCCAGCCTCATCGGAAACGTCTACCTCGGTAAGGTGCAAAACGTTCTGCCCTCGATGGAGGCTGCTTTCGTTGACATCGGACGAGGCCGTAACGCTGTTCTCTACTCGGGCGAAGTTGATTGGGATTCTGTTGAAACCGGCAACCAGCCGCGCCGAATTGAGCTCGCGCTCAAACCAGGCGACAAGGTTCTCGTCCAGGTCACTAAAGACCCGGTTGGCCAAAAGGGTGCTCGATTGACGAGTCAAATCTCGTTGCCTGGCCGTTACCTCGTTGTCGTGCCCAACGGTTCGATGAATGGCATTAGCCGCAAGCTTCCCGAGAATGAGCGCTCGCGCCTCAAGAAGATTCTCAAAGAGGTCCTGCCTGAGGGCGTTGGCGTTATCGTGCGCACGGCCGCCGAAGGAGCGACTGAAGAGCAGCTCACTATCGACGTCAATCGTCTGACCTCGCAGTGGGCGAGCATCCAAGAAAAGGTCGAATTCGGGGCGGCTCCTGCTGTGCTCCACAGCGAGCCCGACCTGCTGATTAAGATTGTTCGTGACGTTTTCAACGAAGACTTCCAGAAGATGGTCATCGACGGCGCCGAAGCGCGCGAAACGATTACGACCTACCTCGCGCAGGTCGCTCCCGAGCTTCTCGAGCGCGTTGTTGCGCACGAGGGAGAACGCGACGCTTTTGCCGAATACCGCGTGACTGAACAGATCGAAAAGGCGCTCGATCGCAAGGTGTGGCTGCCTTCTGGTGGTTCGTTGGTTATCGACCGCACCGAGGCGATGACCGTCGTCGACGTCAACACCGGAAAATTCGTTGGATCCGGCGGAAACCTCGAAGAGACCGTGACTAAAAACAACCTCGAGGCGGCAGAAGAAGTTGTTCGCCAGCTTCGTTTGCGCGACATCGGTGGAATCATCGTCGTCGACTTCATCGACATGGTTCTCGAGAGCAACCGTGACCTGGTTCACCGTCGCCTCATTGAATGCTTGAGTCGTGACCGGACCAAGCACCAGGTCGCCGAGGTTACATCGCTCGGACTCGTTCAGATGACTCGTAAGAAGGTCGGTTTGGGTCTGCTCGAGACCTTTAGTGAGGCCTGTGAGATCTGTGCCGGCCGCGGTGTCGTCGTCTACCACGAGCCCGTCACCCGCAAGGCCTCTGGCTCCTCAAACGCTGCACCTGCGTCCTCAGGTGAGAAGTCGGGGCGTCGCAAGGGGCGTAACGCCTCGACGCCGGTCGTCGAACCGCACGGCATCCCTGAGGGAGCTGCTAGCGCGCTTGCGAAAATTGCGGCTAGTACGCTCGGTCACCACGCAGACGAAGAGCACGAAATCGAGGTAGTTGTCGAAGAAATCGACTCAGTAATCGATGCCAACGACGCAGTCCACAGCCACGAAGGTGACACCACCGACGAGCCCGTGGACATGGAACGTCTCGAAGTAGTTGAAATTTTGGATATCCCCGTCAAAGCGCGTCGCACGTCACGTCGCGTGAGCACGACGGATACCGAAAACCTGCTCGAAGGTGTACTCGGTGCTCTGCCAGAGCCCAAGTCTCCTGGGCAGGGGAGGGGCCGCGGCCGGTCGGTTTGACCCTAGGTCAATAAACAGGCTATTCTTGACCCTTGGTGCGTCTAAGTCTTAGACAAAGCGTCACCCATGGTTTTCGTTGCGAAAGCAACACACGAAAAGCGCCAGCAAGGCGCACAACATCAACGAAGTTAGGTACGAGAAGTGGTTTACGCAGTAGTGCGCTCCGGTGGCCGCCAGGAAAAGGTCGAGGTCGGAACCATCGTGACGATGGACCGTGTTCAGGCTGACAAGTCGGGCAACATCACTCTTCCCGCAGTTTTGCTCGTCGACGGTGACAAGATCACGTCCGACGCAGCTTCGCTGGCAAAGGTCACCGTGACCGCTGAGGTTCTCGAAGACCTCCGTGGCCCCAAGATCGTTATCCAGCACTACAAGAACAAGACCGGTTACAAGCGCCGCCAGGGACACCGCCAGGAGCTTACCCGCGTCAAGATCACCGGAATTAAGTAAGGCCGAGGAGAAACAGACATGGCACACAAAAAGGGTGCGAGCTCCACTCGCAACGGTCGTGACTCGAACGCACAGCGCCTCGGCGTAAAGCGCTTCGGCGGTCAGAAGGTTGGCGCAGGCGAGATCCTGGTTCGTCAGCGCGGAACCCACTTCCACCCCGGCGTTAACGTCGGTCGTGGTGGCGATGACACTCTCTTCGCTCTCGCAGCTGGTTCGGTTGAGTTCGGTACGAAGGGTGGCCGTAAGGTCGTCAACATCGTCGCTGGCTAACACCAACGAATTTCCTGCAAAGGGGCGAGCTAATGCTCGCCTTTTTGCTTTTATAGGCATCAGGCATTACTCACACGCGCAAAGGAGGCGAACACATGGCCACATTCGTAGACAACGTCACGCTTCACCTGCGTGCAGGAAACGGCGGTGACGGCTGTGTTTCGATCCGCCGCGAGAAGTTCAAGCCTCTTGCTGGACCCGACGGTGGCGCAGGCGGAAACGGCGGAGACATCGTTCTCGTTGCCGACCCTCAGGTCACAACCCTGCTCGGACACCACCGTCATCCTCACCAAAGCGCTGAGCACGGCGGTGACGGTATGGGCGATTACCGCAACGGTGCAACGGGGCAAACCCTCGAACTCTCTGTTCCTGTGGGAACGGTAGTTAAAGACGAGTTCGGTCGTGAGCTCGTCGACATGAACGTTGCAGGCATGCGTTTTGTCGCTGCTCAAGGCGGCATGGGTGGCCTTGGAAACAACGCCCTCGCTTCGTCTAAGCGAAAAGCTCCTGGCTTTGCCCTGCTCGGCACCGATGGGTGGCAAGGCGATGTCATTCTCGAGCTCAAGACTGTTGCAGATGTCGCTCTCGTAGGTTTCCCCTCGGCCGGTAAATCTTCGCTGATTGCGG
>JBDKLU010000018.1:0-18272 GCA_039795475.1 Actinomycetota bacterium
GTCTTCAACGTAAGCGCCCGTTTTCTTCCAGTCGACAACCTGAACATCCCAGCCGTAGGACTCGTAGCGAGCCTTGACATCTTCAGTGAATGCAATGTTGGTGTCGTCTTCAATCGAAATCTGGTTCGAGTCGTAAATGGCAATGAGGTTGCCAAGCTGCTGGTGTCCGGCAAGCGACGAAGCTTCAGCGGTGACACCCTCTTGCAGGTCACCGTCACCGGCGATGACATAGACGTGGTGGTCAAATGGGCTGGTGCCGGGTGCTGCAGTGGGGTCGAAGAGACCGCGCTCGAAGCGCTGTGCGTAAGCAAAGCCCACGGCCGATGCAAGACCCTGCCCAAGCGGACCGGTGGTGATTTCAACACCCATGGTGTGACCGTATTCCGGGTGTCCGGGAGTCAGCGATCCCCAGGTGCGAAGAGCCTTGATGTCATCGAGTTCGAGCCCGTATCCGCCGAGGTACAACTGCACGTACTGTGTCAGCGACGAGTGACCGACCGAAAGGATAAAACGGTCGCGACCAATCCATTGGTCATCGCTCGGGTCACGACGCATGACCTTCTGGAAAAGCAGGTACGCCAGGGGAGCGAGGCTGATGGCAGTTCCCGGGTGACCGTTACCAACCTTTTCTACTGCGTCTGCGGCGAGGACTCGCGCGGTGTCAACCGCCTTGTCGTCAAGTTCGTTCCAGTCGAGATTTGACATGTCGTTAAAGGCGGCCTTTCGGTCAGTAATGATGAGCTTTTAGCTGTCTCGGCTGCAACGCTCAGGTCTCAGAAAATGCCAGAAGGCACCCCTCAATCATAGTCCGCATGCGAACCAAACGACCCGGCAACGCACGCTAAGAACCTGCGCCTAGACTTGAGACAACCCCGAACCGAAGGTTTTATTCCATGACCAACACCCACGCACCGCAGCCACAGCTCGGTCGCATTGGTTTTCGTCGCAAATTCAAGGCATATGTTGCCCTGACCAAACCACGCGTCATGGAACTTCTTCTCGCTGTCACGATTCCTACGATGTTCCTTGCACAGCGGGGTGTGCCGTCACTGTGGCTCGTTCTGGTCACTCTGGTCGGCGGCGCTCTGAGTGCTGGCTCGGCTGGCGCTTTCAACTGTTACATCGACCGTGATATCGATCGCGTGATGAACCGTACCAAGGGTCGCCCACTCGTCACTGGTGAGGTATCCGACCGCGAAGCACTGGTCTTCGCCTACGCTCTGGGAATCATCAGCACGGCCCTGTTCGCGGTCTTTACGAACTGGCTCGCGGCTGGTCTTTCGGTTGGCGCCATCCTTTTTTACGTCGTCGTGTACAGTCTGCTGCTCAAAAGACGCACACCACAAAACATTGTCTGGGGCGGCGCAGCAGGTGGGTTCCCGGTTCTGATCGGTTGGGCAGTCGTCACAGGAAGCCTCACCTGGACACCGTTCATCCTGTTTTTAATCATCTTCCTGTGGACGCCACCGCACTATTGGCCGCTTTCCTGGCGCTACCGACAGGATTACCGTGACGCCGGCGTGCCCATGCTCACCGTTGTGCGTGGTCGCGTAACCGTGGGTATTCAGATCGTGCTTTATGCCTGGGCAACCGTCGTAGCGTCTCTACTTTTGGTCGTTGTTGCCCCGATGACACCGGTTTACGGTTTAGTGGCCCTCTCTGCGGGCGTGTGGTTCCTCATTGAAAGCCACCGCTTGTACTCACGCGCGATTCGTCATGACGACCCATCACCAATGAAGCTGTTCCACCTGTCGAACGCGTATTTGACGCTGCTGTTCTTGGCGATTGCTATCGACGCACTGCTGCCTTTCGGCCGCTAGATTCCGTTGATCGCGTCAGGCGCCTTGCGGATGCGATACATCACGACCGTGGTGGCAGCGGCAACCAAACACGCCAACAGCATGTGTGCGCCGACGAGAACCGGCGGCAGACCGGTTCGCGACTGCCAAATTCCGACAACGGCCTGAGCAACGTTGACAACCAACAGCAAGATGGTCGCATTGCGTACCGCGTTGAGGTGGCCGAGTACAGCGAGCAGAAGCAAAACAACGGTCAGGCCCAGCGCTGCGTACGCAGGGTAGCTGTGCAGATGCTGCAGCAAATATGAACTCAGACCGTTGCGGGGAGCTTGAGCGTCTCCCGCGTGTGGCCCTGAGCCGGTGGTCAAAATGCCCAGGATGATCGTGACGAACTGCGCAAAGGCGACAAGCCAGGCAACTGCGGCAATCAGGGGGACAACCAGCATTGGTGCTGCAGGTTCGTTCTTGCGCACGCGCAAAACAAAGAGTGTTGACAACACAATGATGGCAATCGAAACAACGAAGTGCAGCCCGACGACATAGGGGTTGAGCTTCATCCACACGCTCACTCCACCAATGACTGCCTGTGCGGGGATACCGAGTCCGATGAGCAGTGTGAGCCAAAACAGGTCACGACGATCCCGTCGAATACGCCACACGCTGGCAAAGGCAGCAATAGCAACGATCACCAAAAGGAACGTCAGCATGCGGTTCGCGAATTCGATCACGCCATGGATACCCATTTCTGGGGTCGTGACGATAGATGAACCGTCACAGGTGGGCCATTCGGGGCAACCCAGGCCGCTGGCGGTCAGTCGAACGGCTCCACCAGTCACGACGATGAGAACCTGAACTGCGAACGTTGTCCATGCCATCGCGCGAACACGGTTATCTACGTTGCCCGGTAGCCAAGTGAGGAACTTTGTGAACACGACTCTCATTTTCTCTTACCCATGACTGGGAATACGATGCTTCGCCCGGTGCGTTACCTGTGAACAACGGATACACTGAGAAGCACTTCTCAACGACGAGGGCACCTTCGGTTTGCGCTCGCTGTGGCGGTCGCGATGTGTGCCTTCACAGTCTATGTAGCCTCAACCAACCACCAACAAAGGATTGCCAGTGTCAGACATTCTGATCAATCGGCCCGAGCTCGAAGGCATGGGTGTCTACGAGTTTGGTTGGCATGACCCCGACGCAGCAGGAGCTTCCGCACGTCGAGGTATCAGCGACAAGGTCGTTTCAGACATTTCCGCGCTCAAGAACGAGCCAGAGTGGATGCTCAAACTTCGCCTCAAGGGGTACGACCTCTTCAACAAGAAGCCGATGCCAACATGGGGCGCTGACCTTTCTGAGATCGATTTCGACAACATCAAGTACTTCGTTCGTTCCACTGAACGGCAGGCGCAGACCTGGGAAGACCTCCCCGAAGACATCAAGTCCACCTACGAGAAACTCGGCATTCCTGAGGCTGAGCGTCAGCGTCTTGTTGCCGGTGTTGCCGCACAGTACGAGTCTGAAGTTGTTTACCACCAGATCAACGAAGAGCTTGAGCGTCAGGGTGTCATTTTTATGGACACCGATACCGCGCTCAAGGAGCACCCCGAATTCTTCGAAGAGTACTTTGGCACGGTCATCCCAGCCGGTGACAACAAGTTCGCGGCTCTCAACACTGCTGTGTGGTCGGGTGGGTCGTTTGTGTACGTTCCCAAGGGCGTTCACGTCGAGATTCCGCTCCAGGCATACTTCCGAATCAACACCGAGAACATGGGACAGTTTGAGCGCACCCTGATCATTGCTGATGAGGGCTCCTACGTGCACTACATCGAAGGATGCACGGCCCCCATCTACAAGAGCGATTCGCTGCACTCTGCCGTGGTCGAGATCATCGTCAAGAAAGACGCACGCGTGCGTTACACGACCATTCAGAACTGGTCGAACAACGTCTACAACCTCGTTACCAAGCGTGCAATCGCACACGAGGGCGCAACGATGGAATGGATTGACGGAAACCTCGGTTCCAAGGTCACCATGAAGTACCCCAGCGTTTACCTCGTCGGCGAACACGCCAAGGGGGAGACCTTGTCACTCGCCTTTGCTGGCCCCGGTCAGCACCAGGATGCCGGCGCCAAGATGATTCACATGGCACCGCACACGCAGTCGTCAATTGTTTCGAAGTCGATAGCGAAGGGTGGCGGACGCGCAGGTTACCGTGGAGAAATCCGCGTAGATGCTAACGCTCACCACAGCGCCAACACCGTGCGTTGCGATGCTCTGCTCATCGACACGATCTCGCGTTCTGACACGTACCCAGCTATTGACATCCGCGTTGACGATGTTCAGCTCGGGCACGAGGCTACGGTCTCTCAGGTGAGCGAGGAACAACTGTTTTATCTCATGTCGCGCGGTCTCGAAGAAGACGAGGCCATGGCCATGATTGTTCGTGGATTCATCGAGCCAATCGCTCGCGAACTCCCCATGGAGTACGCCCTCGAGCTCAACAAACTCATCGAACTCGGCATGGAAGGCTCCGTCGGCTAAATGAGCACCTCATCTACTGTTGCCCCGAACGGCGCAACACCGCACTCGCACGGTCCCGGCAGCATTGTGCCTATTCAAACACGCAATGAGCGCCCGGCGTCTTTCGAGATCGCAGATTTTCCCCAGGTAACGGGCCGCGAAGTCGACTGGAAGCAAACACCGGTCGCCAAAATCGCGGAGCTCATTGCCCAGAAGGTTGACGGATCGCGAGTCGATGTTGACGCTGAAATCAATGGTCCGGCATCAGTTTCCTGGGTATCTATGCGTGATGCCGTAGTCGGCTCTGCAGGTAAGCCTGAAGACCGCGCATCAGCTGTCGCGTGGGAATCGACAGAAGACGCGTTGCTGATCGACATCTCGGCAGACGACATAAGTGAAGTCACCGTGACACGTAACGGTCTCGACACCACTCCACGCGCCGCCCACACCGTGATTCGTGTGGCGCCGTTCGCGAAGTCAACTGTCGTGCTCGTCAACGAAGGCAGTGCAACGCTCACCGAAAACGTAGAGATCATCGCCGGAGAATCATCAAACCTCACGGTCATTTCACTCCAACAGTGGAACGACGATGCCCAGCACCTCGCGTCCCACTTCACGCGAACAGAAAAAGACGCCAGCGTAAAGCACGTCGTAATTTCGCTCTCGGGCGCAATCGTTCGCGTCAACCCGCAGACGCAGCTCGTCGGCGAAGGGTCAGCTGTCGACATGCTTGGGCTCTACTTTGCAGATGCCGCACAACACCTCGAACACCAGGTTTACGTTCACCACGTTGGGCCGCACACCAAGAGCCGAGTCAACTACAAGGGTGCACTTCAAGGCGAAGGGGCCCGCACGGTGTGGATCGGCGACGTTCTCATCGGACACGAAGCCGTAGGCACCGACAGCTACGAGCAGAACCGCAACCTCATTCTGACCGACGGCACTCGCGCAGACTCCATTCCTAACCTCGAAATCAAGACGGGCGACATCGCTGGAGCCGGACACGCAAGTGCAACTGGGCGTTTCGATGACGAACAACTGTTTTATCTCCAGGCTCGCGGTATTTCCGAAGAACAGGCTCGCAAACTCGTTGTTCGCGGCTTCTTGAATGAAATCGTGCAGCAGATTGAGATCGAAGCAGTCGCTGAGCGAATCCAAACTGCTCTTGATGCCGAGTTGGAGGCTATTTCCTAATGGCTGAAGAACTCGTCATCGCTCGAGCCGATCTCGTTCAAGACCAGGCTCACCGTGCAGTGGTCGGGGGAGTCGCAATCGCCCTCGTCCTTGACTCGACCGGAACCGTGCACGCAATAGGTGACACCTGCACTCACGGAGACATCTCTCTGGCTGAAGGTTTTGTCGAGGATGGAACACTCGAGTGCTGGGCACACGGTTCCAAGTTCGAACTCACCACAGGTAAGCCCTTGACACTTCCGGCATATGAGCCGGTACCCGTTTTTGTCGTCACCGAGCGCGACGGCAACATTTACATTGACCCCACCGTTACGAAAGAGATCTAGACATGGCTGTTCTTGAAATCCGCGATCTGCACGTCAGCGTCGAAACCGACCAGGGAACTCGTCAAATCCTTAAGGGTGTTGACCTCACGATTCGCTCGGGCGAAACGCACGCCATCATGGGCCCCAACGGCTCGGGCAAGTCAACCTTGGCCTACACAATCGCCGGTCACCCCAAGTACACCGTCGAGTCGGGTTCAATCACACTCGATGGTCAGGATGTCCTCGCGATGAGTGTCGACGAGCGCGCTAAAGCTGGTCTGTTCTTGGCTATGCAGTACCCCGTCGAAATTCCTGGCGTCACTGTGTCTAACTTCCTTCGCACCGCCAAGACCGCCATCGACGGCACCGCTCCAGCACTTCGACAGTGGGTTGGCGATGTAAAGACCGCCATGACCAACCTCAAGATGGATTCCTCGTTCACTGAGCGCAACGTCAACGAGGGCTTCTCGGGCGGCGAGAAGAAGCGTCACGAAATCCTGCAGCTTGAGCTTCTGAAGCCCGCCATTGCCGTTCTCGACGAGACAGACTCGGGGCTCGACGTCGACGCCCTCAAGATCGTGTCTGAAGGCGTAAACCGCTCGAAAGAAGCAACCGGTCTTGGCGTTCTGCTCATCACGCACTACACGCGCATTCTTCGCTACATAAAGCCCGACTTCGTTCACGTTTTTGTTGCCGGCAAGGTTGCTGAAGAGGGTGGACCCGAGCTTGCTGAACGTCTCGAAGCAGAAGGCTACGACCGTTATGTCGAGGCTGCGCTCTAGTGAACACAGTTTCCCTTTCTGACGAACGATACAACGAGTTCATCGACTGTCTCAAAGAGGTCGTCGACCCTGAACTCGGGGTAAACATCGTCGACCTAGGTCTGATCTACAACCTGCTCTGGGACGTCGATAACGACGCACTCATCGTTGAAATGACTCTCACGAGCGCAGGTTGCCCGCTCACAGATGTCATCGAAGAGCAGATCGGTCAGTGTCTCGATGGACACGCAGAGCGCTTTCGAATCAACTGGATTTGGATGCCCCCGTGGGGCCCTGAGAAGATCACCGATGACGGCCGCGAAATGATGCGCGCTCTCGGTTTCAGCATCTAGCTATAAAGGAATGCAAAAAGAACCCCCTCACTCGAGGGGGTTCTTTTTAGTACATCGTGCGCTTAGCCCTTGCGGTTCACAAGCTTCCACGAGAGCGGAAGAATCGCTGCTGCAAGAACTGCCTTCACCAGGTCGCCAACAATGAATGGGGTCAAACCGTATGCGAACGAGTCAGCGACAGCGTTGGGGTCACCAGCCTGCGCCAGGAAGGTTGCCAGCCAGGGCAGACCTACTGCGTAGATGATGACCTCGGCGATGAGGAACGAGACGATGGCCTTGAGAACCTTGCGGTCCCACTGGCGCTCGGCCAGCCAGCCGAGAGCGATTGACGCAAGGATAAATCCGAAGAGGTATCCAGTAGTCGGAGCGGTCAGAGCAGAAAGACCGGTGTAGTGCAGGCCCTTTTCGGTCGGTGCGAGCACAGGAAGACCGGCAACAGCAAGACCAAGGTACAGCGACGTGGAAACGAGACCGCGAACCATACCGAGCGATGCGCCGACGAGAAGGACTGCGAAGGTCTGACCGGTCATGGGTACGGGCCACATGGGGATCTGGATCTGAGCTGCACCTGCAATGAGGGCGGTGCCGGCAACGATGTAGAGGACGTTAGCCCAAACGCTTGTTGCACCCAGGCGGTCGACCAGTACGGGACGCTTGGCGAGAATTGCAGTTGACACGAGTCTCCTTGCGGGGATTGTCCGGCGGCAAAAACGAGTGCCGGGTATGAGAAATATACTAGGTGATGTACTACCGGTCGCGCTTCGTTCGGCCCTTATGTGTCTGGACATTTCTTGCTTTCCGTAACCAATCTCGAACTACGTGTTGGCGCGCGTTTACTCATGAGTGACGTTTCATTTCGCGTCTCTCCAGGAGACAAGATTGGTCTCGTCGGACGTAACGGAGCCGGAAAAACAACGCTCACGAAGGTACTTGCCGGAGATGGCCTGCCCAGCGACGGCAAAGTCGATCGCGGAGGAGAAATCGGTTACCTTCCGCAGGATCCGCGAAGTGGCGATCCCGAGATGCTCGCGCGCACGCGCATCCTTGATGCCCGCGGACTAGGCTCACTTGCCCTCGGCATGCGCGAGGCGACTGAAAACATGGCATCCACCGAGCCAGGTGTTAGCGAAGCGGCCATGACGAAGTACTCAAACCTGGAGGACCGATTTCTCGCGCTTGGTGGATACGCCGCCGAGGCAGAGGCCGCCGTTATCGCGAGCAACCTCAAGCTGCCCGACCGCATCCTTGATCAGCCGCTCAAGACGCTCTCTGGCGGTCAGCGACGACGCATCGAGCTCGCGCGCATCCTATTTTCGGGAGCAGACACCATGTTGCTCGATGAGCCGACAAACCACCTTGATGCCGACAGCGTCGGGTGGCTTCGAGAATTTCTCAAGGGGTACGCTGGCGGGCTCATCATCATCAGTCACGACGTAGACCTCGTAGAAGAGACCGTGAATCGCGTGTTCTACCTCGATGCCAACCGCCAGGTCATCGACATCTACAACATGGGCTGGAAGCACTATCTGCACCAGCGCGAAACTGACGAAGAACGTCGCAAGCGCGAGCGGGCAAACGCTGAGCAAAAGGCAAGCACGCTGCAGTTGCAGGCGGCAAAGATGGGTGCTCGAGCATCCGGTGCTGTCGCGGCTAAGCAGATGGCTAAACGCGCCGAAGCCCTGCTGTCTGGCCTTGAAGAGGTGCGCGTCTCGGATCGCGTCGCGAAACTTCGATTCCCCGAGCCCGCGCCCTGCGGTAAGACACCGCTGATGGCAAAGAACCTTTCGAAGTCCTACGGTTCACTTGAGATTTTTACCGCCGTCGACCTTGCCATCGACCGTGGCTCTCGCGTTGTTGTGCTTGGACTCAACGGTGCCGGCAAAACGACTCTGCTGCGCATGCTCGCCGGCGTCGACCAGCCAGACACGGGGGAGCTTGAGCCGGGGCACGGGCTCAAAGTGGGTTACTACGCCCAGGAACATGAGACTCTCGACGTCAAGCGATCCGTGCTCGAAAACATGGTTTCGGTGTCTCAACACCTGACTGAGACCGAAGCTCGCCGCGTTCTCGGAAGCTTCCTCTTCTCTGGTGACGATGTCTCGAAGCCCGCAGGAGTACTCAGCGGTGGCGAAAAGACGCGTTTAGCTTTGGCAATGCTGGTTGTCAGCAGCGCAAATCTCTTGCTTCTCGACGAGCCAACCAACAACCTCGACCCGGTCAGCCGTGAAGAAATCTTGGGTGCGCTTGCCGAATACAAGGGTGCCGTTGTACTCGTCAGCCACGACGAAGGCGCGGTAGAAGCTCTGAATCCTGAACGCGTTCTGATCATGCCCGAGGGCCAAGAAGACATCTGGAATCGCGAGTACCTGGACTTGATTTCCCTTGCTTAGCTTGGGCTAGCGCCCATCTAGAAGTGCGTCCTCAATTTCGTCGTCTGAAGGTCGACGCTTCTTGGGTCCTCGCGAAGACCGCGCCGGGGCAACAGCTCCAGATCGAATCCTGCGCTCATTCCGAACGGCCCACAGGAGTGCGACGAAAGCTAGGAGTGCGAAAGCTATCCATTGCAGCGCATAGCTCAAGTGATTTCCCTCGCTCAATTGTGGCTTTGTTGACAGCGCGCCCGTTGGGCTCGGGGGAGTCTGTTCAGCCAATAACCCGTATGCACCGGTGTAGGTCGACTGTTTCCATAGAGAAGCTAGCTCAGCAAGGTGGATCGAGCTAATCGAGGTTGCAGTATCCGACTGTCCAGCAAGAACTGGTTCACTCTCTCGCAGTCTCGCGTCAACGTGAACGAGACCGGTGGGAAGTGCAGGAATTGCTGAAGGGGTTCTTCCGTCATCTGCCGTCGGAATCCAACCTCGGTCAACAACGAAGAGATTTCCGGCGCTGTCACGCAATGGAGCAATGATGTCGAAGCCACTGACACCCTCGTGGGTGCGATTGCGAACGAGCACTTGCAAATCTGCCGCGTACGTTCCCGTCACGGTCACCGAACGCCACTCATCTTTCGGGTTTAATGGCTGCCCGGGTGTTAGGAGGTCAGCGATCGGTACAGGCGCCGCGGAGTAGTTAGCTTCGACGAGAGCAATCTGCGCGCGAACCTCATCAAGGCGAGCGAATTGCCAGCGGCTCAAAAGCACACACGCCACCGCAAAAACGACGACAAGAACGCCGTAACCCAGCCATCGTCGCCAGGAAACAGTGGAAGTTGACCTGTTCGGTCTCGTCGGGGAACTCACGCGAGAACTTAGCTTTCCTCGCCGGTCGTGGTGCTGTGAGCAACCACGATTGCCCCCGGCCTGCGAACTTCGCCACCGCCGATAATTCCGCCGGCATTCGCGAGTACGACAGCGACATAGGGCAAGAAGATTGCGCCAATTCCAGCGATGAGAAGCCACCAACCTTGAACAAAGAGCATCAGAATCAAGCACACCATGCGGATCGACATGGTGATGGCGTATTTGATAACGCGCGAACGTCGCTCATCACGTGGTGCCGCCGGGAGTGTCGTAGCGCTTTGCACTCGCTGTTTCATACTGTCCTTTGCGCGCGGGCCGAAGAACTGCTCGTTGAATTAAAGCCTACGACTAAACTTGGGACACAGTATTCACGCGCACCGTGCGCACCACGTGCATCCATCCGGAGGAATCATGACCGCTCGTACCGTTCTCATCACCGGTGGCAACCGTGGCATTGGATATGCCCTCGCTGAAGAGTTCATCGCTCAAGGACACCGCGTGGCCGTTACTGCTCGCTCTGGTACCGGCCCAGCGGGTGCGCTTACAGTCATCGCCGACGTAAACGACGGCGAAAGTCTCGATCGCGCATATGCAGAGATCGAAGAAAAGCTTGGTGCCGTTGAGGTTCTGGTTGCCAACGCAGGCATCACTCGCGACACTCTCATGCTTCGCATGACCGACGAAGACTTCGATGCTGTGGTCGACACCAACCTTGGTGGCTCATTCCGAGTCGTCAAGCGAGCTCTCAAGGGGATGCTCAAGGGCAAGTTTGGTCGCATCATCCTGATTAGTTCGGTCGTAGGACTCTACGGTTCAGCCGGTCAGGTCAACTACTCATCTTCCAAGAGTGCACTTGTCGGAATGGCGCGCTCCCTCACCCGAGAACTTGGCTCGCGTGGCATCACCGCAAATGTTGTCGCTCCTGGCTTTATTGAGACCGACATGACTGCCGCTCTTCCCGAGGAACAGCAGGCTCAGTACAAGGCCAACATTCCTGCCGGGCGATTCGCATCGCCAACTGAGGTTGCCAAGGTTGTCGCATGGCTGGCTGGCGATGACGCTGGATACATCAGCGGTGCCGTCATTCCCGTTGACGGTGGCCTAGGAATGGGTCACTAAAGACCAATTATTGCAATTGCCTCGCGCATGTCGCGCAGGGTGATTGCGTAGTCTGCCTGCTCTGCGACGATCGGTTTAGCATCGAAAGCAATGGATGTGCCGGCAATCGCCATCATCTTTAAGTCGTTTGCTCCGTCGCCAATCGCGACCGTTTGATCCCACTCAAAGCCACCTTCAGCAGCCCACGTCGTCAACCAATCTGCCTTTGCTTGCGCGTCGATGATTGGCCCGGAAACCTTTCCGGTGAGGTGACCGTCAACGACTTCGAGACGGTTCGCTTTCCACGCGTCAAGACCAAGTGATTCGGCCAGCGGATCAAGAATTTCGTGGAAGCCGCCAGAAACAACCGCAACGGTTCCGCCGGCGGCATGAACTGCTTCGATGAGCTCGGGAACGCCATCGGTAACCGTGACCTGCGAGCGAACTAATTCGAAAGCCGATACGGGGACACCAGCAAGAGTTGCGACGCGTTCACGAAGGCTCTGGGCAAAGTCGAGTTCACCGCGCATTGCACGCTCAGTAACGGCTTGAACCAGTTCCCGGGAACCAGCGACATCTGCGATGAGTTCAATCACCTCGTTCTCGATGAGGGTGCTGTCCACATCAAGAACAACGAGACGACGGCTCATGGTGTGACGCGAACTCCCTTACCGACAACGGTGATGCCGGACTCTGTAACCGTAAAGCCTCGTGCGCGGTCACGGTCGTGGTCTACGCCAATGCTCGCGCCATCTTCAACGACGACCTTCTTGTCCAGAATAGCTCGTCGAATTTCGACGTCCTTGCCGATGGTGCAGTGGTCGAAAACAACCGAGTCTGTCACGCGAGCACCAGAATCGATGCGAATCCAGGGGCCGAGCACGGAACGCTCCACGTGCGCTCCCTGAATCAATGAACCAAGCGAAACGATGGAGTCGATGGCCTCACCGACGTTGCCTTTTTCGTCACGAACGAACTTTGCAGGGGGTGAATTGACCAACATCGAGTAAATCGGCCATTCCATGTTGTACAGATTGAAGATTGGAAGAGCGGAGATGAGATCTTGATGTGCGTCGAAGAATGAGTCAATTGTTCCCACGTCACGCCAGTAGTAACGGTCTCGATCAGTCGAACCAGCAACGTTGTTGCGCTTAAAGTCGTACACACCGGCCTGGTCGAGTTCGACAAAGTGGGGGATGATGTCGCCGCCCATGTCGTGCGAAGAATCCGCGCGTTCACCGTCGAGCTCAACAGCTTCGATCAGAGCGTCTGCGTCAAAGACATAGTTACCCATCGATACCAAAACCTCGTTGGGACTATCAGGTAGACCGACTGCATCTTTGGGCTTTTCGCGGAAACGTGCGATTTTGGTTGGGTCGGACTCATCGATTTCAATGACACCAAATTGATCGGCCATCGAGATGGGCTGACGAATAGCTGCAACAGTCGTGCGACGGCCTGATTCAATGTGCGCTTGGATCATGTGGTCGAAGTCCATGCGGTACACGTGGTCAGCACCGACGACCACGACAATATCTGGCTTTTCGTCACGAATAAGGTTCAGGCTCTGCAGAATGGCATCAGCCGAACCTGTGAACCAACGCTTGCCCAGTCGCTGCTGCGCCGGCACAGAAGCAACGTAGGAGCCCAGAAGGCTCGACATGCGCCATGTTTGGGACATGTGACGGTCGAGTGAGTGCGACTTGTACTGCGTCAAGACAACAATCTGACGAAGATTCGAGTTGATCAGGTTAGAGATCGCGAAATCGACCAAACGATACTGTCCGCCGAAGGGCACAGCAGGCTTGGCACGGTCTTCCGTCAGGGGCATCAGTCGCTTGCCCTCGCCACCCGCAAGGACAATTCCGAAGACCTTTTTAGCTCCCATGGCGTTTACCCTACGCTAGTGTGCTTGCGTGCGCATCGATTTACTGACCAAAGAATATCCGCCCGAGATTTACGGGGGAGCGGGTGTCCACGTTGCCGAGCTCGTCAAGGCTCTTCGAGAGCATCACGAGGTTCAGGTTCGTTGTTTTGGCGCTCCTCGCGACGAAGTGGATGTCACCGCGTATGGCGTTCCGGAGGAGCTTTCTGTCGCTAACGCAGCGTTGCAAACGTTGGCTGTCGACCTGCAAATTGCACAAGCTGCCAAGGGTGCATCTCTGGTTCATTCACACACCTGGTACGCCAACGAAGCTGGTCGACTGGCAAAAACTCTGCACGGGATTCCTCATATCGTCACGGCACACAGCTTGGAGCCACTTCGCCCTTGGAAAGCCGAACAGCTCGGTGGCGGCTACGCAATCTCGAGTGAGATCGAGCGCAATGCTTTCGAATCAGCCGATGCAGTCATCGCCGTGAGCGCAGGAATGCGATCCGACATTCTGCGTTGCTACCCCAACGTTGATCCATCGAAGGTTCATGTGGTGCACAACGGGATCGATTCGCAAAAGTGGCAACCTCGCCATGACACTGCGCTGTTGGAGCGCTGGGGGATCAACCCTGAGATGCCCGCTGTCACTTTTGTTGGTCGTATCACTCGCCAAAAAGGCCTGCCTTATTTGCTCGCCGCACTCAACGAGCTCCCCGCGGGTGTTCAAGTTATCTTGTGCGCGGGAGCACCTGACACTCCTGAAATCATGCAGGAAGTACAAACAGCTGTCGCGCAGCTACAGCAACAGCGCGATGGAGTGATCTGGATCGAAGAGCACCTGCCCGTCTCTGAGCTGAGCGCCATTTTGACCGCCAGCACCGTATTCGCATGCCCCAGCGTTTACGAACCTTTGGGCATCGTGAACCTCGAAGCAATGGCCTGCGGCATTCCCGTTGTGGGAACCGCTACTGGCGGAATCCCCGAAGTTGTCGTCGATGGAGTCACCGGATGGCTCGTTCCCATTGACCAGGTTCAAGACGGAACGGGCACGCCTACCGACCCGCAGAAATTCATCGCAGATTTGTCAGCGGCTCTTACCAACGCAGTGAGCAACCTAGGCCGCGCGCGAACAATGGGAATAGCAGCGCGGGAACGCGCAATCGAACACTTTGATTGGTCGAATATCGCAACAGCAACGACTGCCATCTATGAATCTGTCCTCAACGGCAAGTAGGTAGCATAAGAGCTATGTCTGCAGTTCTGAACCTGTCCGCAACGAGCGTTGAGCGCGACGGAACCACCATCCTCCGTGACATCACCTGGAGCGTAACTTCTGACCAGCGTTGGGCGATTATTGGCCCGAACGGCGCAGGCAAGACAACGCTTCTCGAACTAGCTGCCGACTGGGAAACCCCCTCGTCTGGATCGGTCGTTGTGCTCGGCGACAACACCAGCCATGAGTCTGCAGACTGGATTCGCCCTCGCATTGGTATTGCTTCAAGCGGCATGACCAAGCGCATCCCATCAACCGAAACTGTGTTGGATGCTGTCGTCACCGCGGCGTACGCGACTGCCGAACGAAATGGTGAAGACTATGACGACATCGATATTCGTCGCGCAAAGCGGGTTTTGTCAGAGTGGGGTCTAGCCGCTCGTGAAAACCAAAAAGTCGGAACACTGAGCGAGGGCGAAGCAAAGCGTCTCCAGCTTGCTCGCGCCATCATGACTGATCCCGAACTCCTCTTGTTGGACGAACCAACCGCCGGCCTTGATCTTGGCGCTCGCGAGGAATTACTCGCCATGCTTGGCGCCTTTGCCGGTATTCCAAGCGCACCGGCGATCATCATGGTGACGCACCACCTCGAGGAGATCCCTGCGGGATTCACCCACGCACTCGTGCTGACCGCGGGTGAAGTTTTTGCTGCTGGACCCATCAGTGAAGTTCTCACTTCTGATGTTGTCTCACGCGCATACGGAATCCCGATCGATGTTTCATCAGACGGCGGTCGCTACTCGGCACGAGCACGCGTCAACGTCTGATAGCATTGGTTTCTGGCTTCGCCGGAACTTGCTGGCGTAAAACTCAAGGAAAATCATGAAGGCAGAAATTCACCCCACCTACGCACCCGTCGTATTCCACGACCTCGCTAGCGGAACCTCGTTCCTGACCCGTTCGACGGTCACCAGCAGCAAGACGATCAAGTGGGAAGACGGCAACGAGTACCCGCTCGTCGATGTTGAAATCTCGAACGAATCGCACCCGTTCTACACGGGCAAGCAACGCATCATGGACTCGGCCGGTCGTGTCGAGAAGTTCAACCAGCGCTTCAAGGCATTCAGCAAGTAAGACGCTTACGAACAAAGCCACCCGAAAGGGTGGCTTTGTTCGTTTAAGACCACTTAAACAGGCTGATTAGCGCACCGGCCAAACACCGCTACTCGGCGAATACGGCTTACCGCTTTTGCGCAAATACTCGTTGAAGCTCTCTGCTTGTGCGGCGGCCCATTCGATTTGCTTGTCGTGTAGCTCAAGAGCCGACATGTTGAGTTCTTTTGCAAATTTCGCGGCCAGAGCTTGAGCCACGAATCCAGCTGCCTGAGCGTCAGCGGCGGCTGTATGGGCATCGGTCAGCGAAACCCCGTAATGCGCCGCAGCTGCCTCAAGGGTGCGCTTGCCTTTGCGATAACGGTCAACCTGCTTATCGATAACGAGGGGGTCAATGATTGGACTTGGATTCGACAGCGGATCGTGGCTATAACGAACAGCTTCCCGTTGCAAGATCGTGAAGTCGTACGAGGCGTTGTATGCCACCACAGGAATAGAAGAGTCGAAAAGCGCCTGCAGCTCGGCGACGATGTCATAAATGGCTCCAGCGGCATCCTCGCCGTGTTCGCGGGCATACTCCGTGGTGATGCCGTGAACATTCGTGGCTTGCTGAGGGATTTCAATCCCCGGGTTAATGAGCCAGTCGCGTGAGCTCTCGATAGCACCATCGGCACGAATTACGCTGATGTTAGCTGTAACGATACGCGTGGTGGCAGGGTCGATACCTGTTGTCTCTGTGTCGAAGACGGCGAGGATCTGAGCCCATTCAGGCAAGGATGAAATTGATTCGTTCACGAGAGTCACTCTAGAGCGAAGTACTGACGAACAGGCGCGTAAACATGCGTTTCATTCATGCCACAACCTAAACTGAGGTCAATGGCTTCGATAACGTCCCCCTTTGCTCAACGCCTGGATTCCCTTCCCGTCGTTGAATCGCGCATCCACGCCGACGGGGTTAACACCACGTACTGGGAATACGGTGATCCCGAGGCAGAAACTACGATTATCTTCGTTCATGGATTCCGTGGCGACCACCACGGTCTCGAACCATTCGTTGCCTTCTTGGGGGACAAGGTCCGCTGTATCGTGCCCGATCTGCCCGGTTTTGGTCTCACCGGCGATTTTCCGCTCGGGGCCTCTATTGACGCATACGCCTCGTGGCTCATCTCGTTCTCGACGCAAGTTGGTCGCAGCTCCAACACGATCATCTTGGGTCACTCGTTTGGCTCGATCGTAGTTTCAGCAGCCCTAGCTAAGGGACTTAACCCCACCAAGGTAATCTTGGTAAACCCAATCGCGGTAAACGCACTTCATGGGCCTCGAGGCTTTTTAACGCGTCTCGCCGTTGGGTACTATCACGTGGCGGCGGCACTTCCCGAAAAACTCGGATTCGCCTTACTCAAAAACCGTGCCATCGTTCGCATTATGAGCGTCACGATGGCGAAAACACGTGACAAAGAACTCCGCGCCTGGATACACGATCAACATGATCAGTTTTTCAGTCATTTCTCGACGCGCCAAGGTGTCATGGAAGCATTCGAAACCTCGGTCAGTCACGATGTCAGCGAGTTCGCTTCCGGCATCACGCAACCCGTACTTTTGCTTGCTGCCGAGGACGATGACATCACCGAAATAAAACATCAACACGAGCTAGCGGCGTCGCTTGCAAACGCTCGCATTGAGGTCGTTCCTGAAGTCGGTCACTTGATTCACTACGAAGCACCTGAATGGGCCGCCGAGCACATTCTCAGGTTCGTCACGAGCGATTAAATGGCTGGACCAATCCGCGTTGGTTTTGACGCCAGGTACATCCGCACAGACCACCACGACGGGATCTCCCGTTTCAGCGCGCGAGTCGGAAGCGAGCTTGCCTTGCTGTGTACAGGCAATGACACCATCGACCTCACGTTCTTAATTAGTGACGAACGCCAGCGCGAGCACCTACCGGTCGGCTCAAAGTTCGCGATGATTTCATCACCCACCTCATTCCGCGAGCGCTCGGTTGCCCGCCAGGTCAAATCTCTCGATCTCGACACCGTATTTTCTCCGATGCAGACTATGGGCTCTCGCGGTCGCAAATATCGCCTTGTGCTCACGGTCCACGACTTGATCTACTACCGCCACCCCATGCCACCGCGTCAGTTCGCGTGGCCTTTGCGCCTGCTCTGGCGCCTGTACCACCTCTCGTGGTGGCCACAGCGATGGCTCTTGAACGCTTCGGATGCGGTGGTCTCCGTTTCGCGAACTACTCAGTCGCTGATTGCCGAGCACAAGCTCACTCGCCGACCGGTATACGTCGTCTACAACGCGGCGGAAGACCTACCCGTGACGCACAGCGGGACGCGTACGAAGTCTCTCGTCTATATGGGCTCGTTCATGCCCTATAAGAATGTGGAGACTCTCATCGCGGCTGTTGCTCTCTTACCCGACTACGACTTGCATCTGTTGAGTCGGATTCACCACCGAGACCTCGAACGCTTACAAGGTTTGGCACACAATGCGCGGGTTGTCTTCCACAATGGCGTAACCGACGACGAGTACGCGCTCATTCTGGGAAAGTCCACTGCAGCTGTTTCTGCGTCTCTCGATGAAGGTTTTGGTATTCCTGTCATCGAGGCAATGTCCGTTGGCACACCCGTGATTTGCTCGGACATCCCAATCTTTCGAGAGATCGGCTCCGATGCTGCAATCTTTGTTGACGCTCGAGACCACAGCGCTTTTGCGGCAGCCGTTCGCACACTCGAGATTCCAGAGGAGTTCGCGAAGCGTCAACACGCAGGTATCGAAGCCGCCGGCAATTTCAG
>JBDKLU010000019.1:0-5183 GCA_039795475.1 Actinomycetota bacterium
CATGATGGGCAGCACAGCGCTCATTCCGAGGAACACACCGTGCAGATTCACGTTGATGACTTTGGTCCAGTCGGCGTAGCTGACCTCGGCGGTGGGGGAGAGAACTCCTTCGATGCCGGCGTTGTTAAAGAAGCCGTCAATCGTGCCGAATGCCTCAACAGCTTTAGCAACGTAGTTGTAGACATCCGACTCGTTAGTTACGTCTGCGATCACCACGATGGACTTTACGCCGAGCTTGTCAACGGCTTCCTTGGTTACGGCGACGAGTTTCTCGTCGCGGTCAACCAGCACCAGGTTGGCGCCCGACTCGGCGAGCTTCAAGCAGGTGGCGCGACCGATGCCACCACCAGCGCCAGTCACGATGATGTTTTTTCCGGGGAGTTCGATGGGCATTATTTCTCTCTTCGTTGAGGTGGAATGAGGTTAGTTTGTAAAGGTCAGGCCGCGGTAGCCATCAGCCGCAATTTCTTTCAGGCGTTGTTCGTAGGGGGCGCATCCGCCGAGGTAGACAACGTTGACGCGTGGCTTGCCTGCGACGTTCGTTCCCGTATACCAGGAGTCAGAGAAACGCATCAGCGTCGAATCCGTGACTTCGTTCACGTGCTCGGTCCACTCTGCCTCGGCATCTTCGGTGGCCTCAAAGCTGGATGCTCCGCTGCTCTCAAGGTTCGAAAGCAGGTTCGAGATCCACTCGACATGCGTCTCGATTGAGACGACGACGTTGCTCAGGGGAGCCGGGCTGCCGGGCCCGGTCGCGACAAACATGTTGGGGAAGCCCGAGACGGTGATACCCATGTACGTGGCCGGAGCGTGGCTCCACTTCTCGGTGAGCGATATGCCGTTGCGACCGCGAATGTCGAGTCGGCTGAGTGTTCCTGTGACGGCATCGAAGCCGGTCGCCAAGACGATCATGTCGACTTCGTATTCACCCGCAGTTGTGGTGAAGCCCGTTGGGGTGATTCCCGTGAGTTCCTCCTCGCGCAGATCTACCAACGTCACATTCTCGCGATTAAACGTCTCGTAGTAATTAGTGTCGATGCACAAGCGACGCGTTGCGATTCGGTAGTCAGGCGTGAGCTTGGCGGCAATTGCCGGGTCACTCACACGCTCACGGATTTTTTCTTTCACGAACGCAGATACGAACGCGTTGGCATCTTCATCGGCAATTGTGTCGGCAACCGCGCTCGCAAAACGCATTGGGCTGCCGTAGTCGTAGTTACGTTGGAGCTCGCTCAGGGCGAGGACAGGACCCATCTCGGCAAACGGCTTGTCGAGCGTTTCCGTGACGCATCCGATCATCGAGGCACGGGCTTGGGCGCGGTAGTCACGGTAGCGGGACTTGACGTCGGCCACGCGCTCGGCGGTCAGTGGTTTGTTTCGCGCGGGGAGTGAGTAGCTCGGAGTGCGCTGAAGCACGAAAAGGTGGTCAGCTGATTCGGCGGCAATCGGAATCACCTGAATGCCCGATGAACCCGTTCCCAAAACCGCCACGCGCTTGCCGGCGAAACTGACCGGCGTGTGTGGCCACGTTGCAGTGTTGAGGAGCTCACCCTGGAACGAGTCCATGCCGGGGATACTCGGAATCTTGGGCGTCGACAAAATGCCGGTGCCCCACACCACGTACTTGGCGTCGAAGTCGCCGTTGGCTGTTTTCACCAGCCAGCGCTCGGTCGATTCGTTCCAGCTGGCACCACTGACCTCAGTGTTGAATCGAAAGTCTTTGACCACATCGAGCTTCGCGGCGACAAACTCGAGATAAGCCAGAATGTCGGGCTGTGCGGGGAACTTCTCGGTCCACACCCACTCCTGCTGGATCTCTTCATTAAAGGAGTACGAGTAGTCGAGGCTTTCGACGTCACAGCGCAGACCGGGGTAGCGATTCCAGTACCAGGTGCCGCCGACTCCACTTCCCCGTTCAATGCCGACGACTGACAGTCCGAGTTCGCGAGCTTTGTGCACCATGTAGATGCCGGTAAATCCAGCTCCAACGACAACGAGGTCTGTCTTTTCGGGTTGTGATGCGGACACCGTGCGACACCTTTCTTCTTTGATGGGTCTTCTCGATAGTCGCAGGGTGCATTTCCTTTTTCTTGGTTGAAGGCGCATCTGGACTGTCATTCTGCGCAGTCCTGAATGTTCGCCGTTTACGCGCTGGCCAAAATCCCGTTGACTATGGATGCACGAACTTGCACGAACTTGCACTCAATGAGGAGAACACCATGAAGACCAAAGCAGCTGTCGCCTTCGAAAAAGAGCAGCCCCTCGTCATTACCGAGATCGACATCGATGAGCCTCGCGCTGGCGAAGTGCGCGTTCGTCTCGTTGCTAGTGGTGTTTGCCACACTGACGCGATTGTTCGCGACCAGTGGTATCCGACTCCTCTTCCTGCCGTTCTCGGTCACGAAGGTGCAGGCATTGTCGACGCGGTTGGTCCTGGTGTCACCAAGGTCGCTGCGGGCGACAAGGTGCTCATGAGCTTCTCTCACTGCGGTGAGTGCGCCAACTGTGCGACCGGTCGCCCCGGATATTGCGATGGCTTCTTTGGTGCCAACTTTGGTGGTCGTCGTGAAGACGGTTCGAGCTCGTACTCGCTCGATGGTCAACAAATCAGCTCACACTTCTTTGGGCAAAGCTCGTTCGCTGCCTACGTAAACGTGCCGGTCAACTCACTGGTCAAGGTTCCTGACTCGGCGCCTCTCGAGGTTCTCGCGCCTCTCGGCTGCGGAATCCAAACCGGTGCCGGTGCCGTTCTCAACACGCTCAACCCGTCGGCTGGTTCATCCATCGCCATCTTTGGTGCTGGTGCAGTTGGGCTCTCCGGTCTTCTGGGCGCAGTCATCGCCGGATGCACCACCATCATTGCCGTGGATGTTCACGACAGCCGCCTCGAGTTCGCTAAGTCGCTCGGCGCAACTCACACGGTGAACGCCGCCAAGGAAGATGTTGTCGAGCGCATCAAGGAAATCACTGGCGGGGGAGTTAACTTCGCTCTCGAGACCACGGGTGTTCCTGCCGTCTTCACGAACATGACTTACGCGCTGAGCGTTCGAGGTCACGCAGCTGTCGTCGGTGCGGCAGCACTCGGTACCAACGCAAACTTCGACATCGGTTCGCTGCTGCCCATGGGCATCACCGTTCAGTTCGTCGTCGAGGGTGACTCTGTGCCTTCGAGCTTCATCCCGAAGCTTGTTGACCTGTACGAGCGCGGGCAGTTCCCGTTCGACAAGCTGGTCAAGGCATATCCGTTCGACAAGATCAACGAAGCATTCGAAGACTCGGCCAAGGGTCTGACCTATAAGCCGGTCGTCGTCTTCTAAACGTCAGCTCCCGCTCGAGGTCATCAGTGCAGGCTTATGCCAGCGCTGATGGCCTCTAGCATTTTCGTGCGAAAGTCTTGACGCACAGCGAAACTGTGTCAGACTGTATACGATTTCTGATTCGATGTTGGGTCAGTCGCTGGTGTCACAGTAGGAGGTTTTCGTGAGTTCCGTACTTTCCGCGCAAGAAAACGCTGCGACTGATGTCATTGCCGTGCATGACTTCAGCGAGTGGAAGCGCATTGTTTCGAACTCATTCGTTCCCCTCGAGGTCACATCCGATGATGCGGAGGCGTTCCGCGGCCGCATGAAGTCGCGCGCTGTGGGCGAGATTCTCATCACTGAGATCACGGCAAGCTCACACCAGGTTCACCGCACTCCCTCGCTCATCGCGCAGAACGACAAGAAGTACATCAAGATGTCGCTGCAGATGTCGGGCACCGGACTTCTCATGCAAGATGGCCGCCAGGCTGTTCTCGGCCCTGGTGACATTGCCATCTACGACACGAGCCGCCCTTACACACTTGAGTTCCACGGCGACTTCCGGTCGCTCGTTGTCATGTTCCCGCACTCACACGTCGACCTCCCGACCGATGCCCTTGCCCGCCTGACGGCAACTCGCATTGTCGGAGATGAGGGTATTGCCCGTCTTGTCGGACCATTCCTTGTTCACCTGGCTCGCAACATGGATCGCTTGGTCGGGCACAGCGGCATTCGTCTCGTTCACAACGCGATCGACCTCGTGACGACTGTTCTGTACAGCCAGCTTGACTCGAACGAAAACGACGCGAGTACGACTCACCGTGCATCGCTGCTTCGCGAGGTTCACGCTTACATCGACACACACCTGTCAGACCCCGAACTCAGCCCTCGCGACATCGCGGCGGCAACGTATATTTCGACCCGCCACCTACACGGCATTTTCAAAGAGCAGGGCGTCACTGTGTCGGCGTGGATTCGTTCACGTCGACTTGAGCACTGCCGTCGCGATCTGACCGACCCACTGCTCGACAGCAAGCCCGTTTCGGCGATTGCCGCACGCTGGGGATTCACCGACGCCTCTCACTTCAGCCGCCTCTTCCGCGCCACCTTCGGCGAGGCCCCTACCCGGTTCCGCACGGAGTCACGCCACACCTTGGGCGCGGAGATCGAACACTCCTAAGCAATTTCCATAGGGTGGTAGTTACGCAACCGTGACCTCCCGATACAAGGTATCGGCGTGGCGTTAGTCGTCTCGCAATGCCTGTTTTTCCGCAGAAAATCAAGGCTTTTCGCGCATAGTCAATACCGTTTCAGCAATAGACAACTCATTGACTTTTTCTACGGTTTACTGTTGTCTCAATACATGCGGTGACGTCAGACGACTCACCAGAGCTTGCAAGGAAGCAAGAAGAAGGTTTACCTCCATCTGTTTCCACCGCAAGATCTGAATAGCCATCTGTCATCTCGCAGAGTAACTGGGCAACCAGGAGCTCAAGATTGGAAGCGGCACACCGATGTGTCGCATAACCGAGAGGCAATATTAATGCGCATTACCAAGAAAGCGATTGCAATCGTCGGCGTAGCCGCTGTTGCAGCAGTCGCACTCACCGGCTGTGCCGGCGGAAGCAGCGGACCTGCAACGGGTACCCCGATCAAGGTTGCTGCTATCTCCGACACCAAGTCGTTCCCCGAGGCAGCTCAGGTAGCTAAGGGTTACTTCGACCGTTACAACCAGGCTGGTGGCTTCAACGGCCGCCCGATCGAGCTCACCATCACCGACGCACCTACGGGTGACGCAGCTGCTGCTGTTACTGGTGCTACTGACGCGATCAACAACGCTGATGTTGTAGCAATGGTTGGCTCCTCCACCTTCGGTGAGTGTGC
>JBDKLU010000020.1:0-3480 GCA_039795475.1 Actinomycetota bacterium
ACCGAGCCCCATGCAAAACGCCCGGGCGACCGAGTGTCAGTGTAGCTGCGTGCTCGGGGGTGTCAATTCCTCGCCCCGCTGCTTCGAAACCATAAAGTCCGACGGTCGGGTCGTCGAGGAAGGCATGGAAAATTCCAATGGCGTTCGAACCGCCACCTACGCAAGCAGCTACAGCATCAGGAAGTTTGCCAGTGAGCTCGAGAACCTGAGCACGCGCTTCTTCGCCAATGATCTTGTGGAAATCACGCACCATGACAGGGAACGGATGTGGGCCGGCGACCGTGCCGAGCAAGTAGTGGGTCGTGTCTACGTTAGTGACCCAGTCGCGCAGTGCTTCGTTAATCGCATCTTTCAGCGTGCGTGAGCCGTTCGTGACCGGAATGACCGTAGCACCGAGCAGGCGCATACGGGCGACGTTGAGCGCTTGGCGTTCAGTGTCAACTTGCCCCATGTACACCACGCACTCCATGCCGAAAAGTGCTGCGGCTGTGGCTGTGGCAACACCGTGTTGGCCCGCTCCGGTTTCGGCGATGAGGCGCTTTTTACCAAGACGTTTCGCAAGCAAGGCCTGACCGAGAACGTTGTTGATTTTGTGGCTTCCCGTGTGGTTCAAGTCTTCACGCTTAAGAATGATTCTGGCGTTGCCAGCATGCTCAGCGAATCGCGGAACCTCGGTGATGATGGACGGGCGTCCGGTGTATGTCGCGTGCAGATGCGCCAATTCGGCCGCGAAGCTCGGGTCGAGTTTGGTGGCCTCGTATGCGGCAGAGAGCTCATCAAGAGCCGCAATCAATGATTCGGGCACAAAGCGTCCGCCGAACTCGCCGAAGTACGGCCCTAGTTCATCGCGAAGGGGCATCAGATCTCCAAGAATGAAGTGAGAGTTACAACAGGGTCGCTGGTGACTAGTGCTTCTCCGACGAGAACAGCATCCGCTCCGGCGCGACGATAGTGTGCGACGTCGGCTGCAGTTCGAACAGCAGATTCAGCAACGCGTACAGTGCCAGCAGGGATCGAGTCAGCGAGTGCACCAAAAAGCTCGCGATCGAGTTCAAATGTGTTGAGGTCTCTGGCGTTAATGCCGATAAGTTCAGCACCCAAGTTAACGGCGCGCGCCACCTCATGCGCGCTGTGAGCCTCGACAAGCGCGGTCATCCCGAGAGAAGAGATCAATGAATAGAGGTGAGCGAGAGTTTGATCGTCGAGTGCGGCGACAATAAGCAGAACGAGATCAGCGCCAGCAGCCCGTGCCTCGTAAACCTGGTAGTCGATAGAAACGAAGTCTTTGCGCAAGACCGGGATGTTTACAGCTGCGCGAACGGCACGTAGGTCGTCGAGGGAACCTTTAAAACGACGACCTTCGGTAAGAACGCTGATGACAGAAGCGCCAGCGGTTTCGTACAGCCCTGCGAGAGCAGCAGGGTCGGCGATTTCAGCCATGTCGCCGCGCGATGGGCTTGCCCGTTTGACCTCAGCAATGACTTTGATGTGGTCGGTAGGCGCGAGAAAATCGAGCGCGCGAAGTGCCGGTGGAGCTTGTTCTGCTAGCTCTCGAACGGCAGCGAGTGAAAGTTCACTCTGTCGTTGCAGTGCGTCTTCGCGAGCTCCGTCGGTGAGCTCTGTGAGCAGCACGTTAGTGGTGAGCCTTAGGCGTGTACTTCGGACCGTTTACGCCGTAGCCAGCCTTGGCCATAATAAAGCCCACGATGGGTCCTGCAATAAGCACGACAACCGAAACCCACACCAGCACAGGCATATCGAGTGCGAAAAACAGCGTTCCGGCTGCAAACGCGACCAGCATGATGACAACCGCGGTCCACGCAGCGGGCGAGTGGCCTTCACCGGGATCGTTGACGTCGTGGCTCATTGTTCTCCTTCAAAGAATGTGTACAGAATCATCCTAGTTCGTAGGGTCTCTGCCTCGACTCATCTCATCCCACGCGTCGAGTGTTTCGACAGATGAATTGGACGCTTTCGAATCCGAAACATTGTTTGCACGCTCATACCTGGTGCGCTTGTGGGGCCACGCGTGAGCAGATATGGCAACGACTAGCGCACCGAGAAGAATGAAAAATCCACCGACCGCGCAAACAAAGACACCGAATCCGACTGTCATCGAAGAGACAAGATGGCGAAGAGCAGAATCGTCGGCAATGCCACTGAGCGCTGTGAGTTGTTTGAATGCGAATGAGACCGGATCTGCCCCGAAAGCAACGCACACAGCGACAATTGCGATTCCGGCTGCTGCATTAATCGCGGCGATTACGTAAGCCAAAATCGCCCGACTGGTGAGTATTACCAAGCCTGTCGACAGTGCAACGAGTGCCAGTCCGGCAGGCAGAGCTGTCAGGGACTGTCCTGTGGCATCAAGCGATGACACACGAATATCAGCAGAAGCCAGCTTGAGCGTGAGCCAATTCTGGCTCCATCCGATGAGCGAAACAGTTGCTCCGAGAAGAATGGCGAGAATTGCCGTTCGTTTAGAAAGCAACAGCTTCACTAGTTGTCTATCCGATGTAGAGCGTTTGCGACTGCAATGGCTCGAAGAGGTGCGGCTGATTTGTTGACCGTCTCTTGGTATTCCGTTTCAGGGTCACTATCAGCGACGAGTCCTGCACCAGCCTGTACAGAGGCAGTGCCTGGTGTCAGGACAGCTGTACGGATAGCAATCGCGAGATCCGCATCGCCGGAGAAAGCAAAATATCCCACCACTCCGCCATACACGCCGCGAGCTGCAGGTTCTAAGTCGTCGATGATCTCTAGGGCGCGCGGCTTTGGGGCACCCGAAAGCGTGCCTGCTGGGAACGTGGCACGGAATACATCGACTGCATCTTTGGAACCGGCCAGATTGCCTTCAACACTCGACACGATGTGCATGATGTGGCTGAAGCGTTCGATTTTCATGAACTCGGTTACTTCGACAGAGCCGGCAGTGCACACACGCAGCAGGTCGTTTCGTGCCAAGTCCACAAGCATGAGATGCTCAGCTCGCTCTTTTTGGTCATTTAGCAAATCTTCGCCAAGGGCGATGTCGCTTTCAGGTGTTTCACCGCGTGGACGAGAGCCAGCAATCGGCTTCGTGTATACCCGACCGGACTGCACTTTGACGAGTGCCTCTGGCGATGAGCCGACGACGTGAAGTGGCTGACCGTTCGCATTTTCGTGGCAAAGCAAGTACATGTAGGGGCTGGGATTGAGTGAACGAAGCACCCGATACACATCGATGGGATCAGCTTCGTTGGGAACGTCAAAACGTTGCGATATGACGACTTGGAAAACATCGCCGGCGACGATGTGTTTCTTGCTCGTCACAACGGCGTCGAGGAAGTCCTGCTTGTTTGTTCGGTACGTGGGTTTCAGTGACGCAGTTAGGTCAATTTTTGCAAGGCCAGTCGAACCGGCTACCGCCATTTTTGCCTGAATGGCATCCAGCCTCTGTTGGGCCTCGTCCCAATCCGCACCAGAGGGAAGAACGTTGGT
>JBDKLU010000021.1:0-2998 GCA_039795475.1 Actinomycetota bacterium
TGACACCCTGATGGTTAAGCCCGGCGAGGTCGTTCCGGTAGACGGCAAGCTCATCTCTGCCGATGCTGTCCTGGATGAGTCTTCGCTCACCGGTGAGAGTCTGCCTGTTGATCGCATCGCAGGCGATGACCTCATCAGTGGATCGGTCAATGGAGCCTCAGCGATTTACATGATTGTGAGTCGTCGCGCAGAAGACAGTCAGTACCAGCGCATTGTTGCCCTCGTCGCAGAAGCCGCAGAGAGTAAGGCCCCGTTCGTGCGCATGGCTGACCGCTACGCCGTTCCGTTCACAATCGTTGCCTACCTGCTGGCCGCCCTGGGGTGGATTATCAGCGGTCACGCCTCTCGTTTCGCCGAGGTGCTCGTTGTTGCAACTCCATGCCCGCTGATTATTGCTGCGCCGGTTGCTTTCATCGCCGGCATGAGTCGAGCTGCCAGACACGGAATCATCATCAAGAACGCGGGCACGCTTGAACGCTTGGCCCGAGTCAAGACCGTTGCTTTCGACAAGACCGGAACCCTGACCCACGGCCAGCCCGACCTGGTGGATATTCGCCCCGCCGGATCGTGGAGCGAAGAAGAAGTCTTGCGACTCGCTGCCTCGGCGGAGCAGTCATCCGCCCACACGCTCGCCCACTCGATCGTAGTCGCGGCAAAGTTCCGCGGTATTCCGATCGAAGTGTGCGATTCCGTAGTCGAAACCACCGCACACGGGCTCACAGCCGTTGTCTCCGGCAAGACCGTCGTCGTCGGCAAGTTTGGATTCGTGCTCGATGCAGCACCCAATACTGCGCAGGCAAAGCTGGATGCTGGCGAGTTAGCCGTTTATGTCGCCATCGACGGAGCATTTGCCGGAGCCCTCGTTCTGCGTGACGAGATCCGAATGGATGCTTCCGAGACGATTCTCTGGCTGCGTCGACTCGGCGTGCAGCACACACTCATGCTCACCGGTGACTCTTCTGCAACCGCCCAGCATGTGGCCGCTGCCCTTGGAGTTAATGATGTGCAGGCCGAGTGTCTACCGATCGACAAGGTTCACGCGGTGCAGGCTGTGACCGCGCGCCCCGTGATGATGGTCGGTGATGGCGTCAACGACGCTCCGGTCCTTGCCGTTGCCGACATCGGTGTGGCCATGGGCGCTCGCGGGTCTACTGCGGCAAGCGAGTCGGCCGACGTGGTCATCATGAAGGATGACCTGCAGCGCGTTGCCCGCTCGGTGCAGGTCGGTCGCGAAACCATTCGCATCGCAACACAGAGCATCTGGATCGGTATGGTGCTCAGCCTCGGCCTGATGGTCATCGCTGTATTCGGTGTGGTTCCGGCGATTTTGGGAGCGGGATTCCAAGAGGTCATTGACCTTGTCGCGATCTTGAACGCCCTACGCGCCCTTGGTGGTCGCGCAAACGTTGCTCGATACGTAACGAAGAATTCGCTCGATCGACCGAGCGTCATTGATCCGACGCAAGCTTCATAAGGTCTTGAAACTTCTCGTTGCCGAGAAGCGAGCCGTCAGCCTTGACGACCAAAACTCCAATGTCGAACGTCGATGTTGCATGGTCGAGGCTCGCCTGGCCGCCAGCGATGATTGTTGTGGCGAGGACATCCGCGGTCATGATGTCGGATGCGACGACGCTTACCTGTCGAAAAGAGTTGTCGGTTTCGGGTCGTCGCCAGATGTGCTCGCCGCGTTCAGCAGTGCCCGAGGTCGCCATCGCCAGGTAGGGGGCGTTGAGTTTGATCGAGGTGATGAGCGAATCCTGGCTTTCTGGGTCCGCAACCCCAACGCGCCATCCGTCTGTAGGTTCGCCTGAACACAGTAAATCTCCACCTGCGTTGATCATGAAGGTATCGAAACCGCCGGCTAGTAAGGCATCTGCTGCAGCTTGAATACCGACCGCTTTGATTGTTCCGGAGAGGTCGAGAACCCCGTCAGGTCGATGTGGAGTGAAGGTGTAGTTCGTGCGATTGCGCCATTCAAGCGATTCGGCATAGGCCTCTCGCATTTCTGCGCTCGCGTCAGCAAGTGAGAGCTCACCACGGGCAATCTGAGATGCCTCGGATGATTCGCGATACAAACTAAATCGCTCATCAAGTGCCGCGAAAGCCTGACGGCCAGCCTCGATCGCCGTTGTCAGGGCGGATTCGCGTTCGGCAGTTGCCGAGTCGGCATCCGGCACACGAACACTGACCACGGTTCCCATGGTCTCGAACGTGTGCACGCTCACGAGTTACCCCTTGAAGCCGGCGGCGTCGAGTGCTGACTGCAAAGAGCTGATGTATGCCAGCGATGTGAAAGTTGCGCGACCGATCGTTGAGATGTTCGCCGATTGTGCAGAGATTGCCTGCTCGCGCATCATCGGGCAGGCCTGATCACGACCATCGGTGGCGTTACAGCTCACCGTGACGATGTCGGTAATTTTGCCGTTTTCGAAAACGACATCGACCTGAACGTCACCATAGCCGCCGTCGTCGGCGACATCATTGCCGTGGAAGGTTCCGGTGATGCCGGCGGCTGTCGTCGCCGTGGCCGTTGACGAGCTGTTGCTTGACGAGTTGGATGCCGTGTTGGTGTTGCTGCCGGCCAAGGCGCCGGTGCCGGCTGCCCATCCGATGGCGACGATGGCTGCCGATCCGGCACCCGCAATAAAAGCTGCTCCTGCGCGCATTAGTAATCAAACCTTTCTGCATGGATTCGTTCGGGTTTGACGCCGGCTTTCTTGGCGTCTGCGATAACCAAGTCCATCCAGGGCGCGGGGCCACAGATGTAGACGTCAGCATCTTTGATGTTGGGTGCGAGTGTTGAAAGACGGTCACCCTTGTTGAAGGCTTCGGCGGAAAGCCACGTGTGAACACCGCGAGGCCGGTGCCCGACCAGGACCCGCAACCACGCATTCTTTGCGACGCAAAGGTCGTACACCTCTTGCCAGAGGTACACGTTTTCTTCGGTGCTGCCGCGCAGAATGACACTGATGTTTGCGGCGGCAAACTTGGGGTCTTC
>JBDKLU010000022.1:0-3621 GCA_039795475.1 Actinomycetota bacterium
ACCACCGCGTCATTCAGGGTGCTGGTTCTGGCGAGTTCCTCAAGAAGGTGCACGAGCTGCTTATCGGTCAGCGGAATTTCTACGAAGAAATCTTCGCCGCCCTGCGTATCCCCTACAAGCCCATTCAGTGGTCGGCTGATGTCAGCGTCACTGAGGGCTCGGCACTGACCAAGGTTGCCCGCGTTCAAGAACTGATCAACGCATTCCGCGTTCGCGGTCACCTGATGGCAGACATCGACCCACTCGAGTACCAGCAGCGCAGCCACCCCGACCTCGAAATCGAGTCGCACGGCCTCACCTTCTGGGACCTCGACCGCGAATTCGTTACCGGTGGCATTGGCGGAGGCAAATCTCTGCCCCTGCGCAAGATCCTTGGCATTCTGCGTGACTCCTACTGCCGCACGGTCGGCATCGAGTACATGCACATCCAGGACCCGGAGCAGCGTGCCTGGTTCCAAGAAAAGGTTGAGCGCTCCTACGAGAAGCCCGGTCACGACGAGCAGATGCGCATCCTCGAGAAGCTCAACGAGGCAGAAGCCTTCGAGACCTTCCTGCAGACCAAGTACGTCGGCCAGAAGCGCTTCAGCCTTGAGGGTGGCGAGTCGGTCATCCCCATGCTTGATGCACTGCTCACTGAGGCAGCTCACGCCGAACTCGACGGCGTCGGCATCGGTATGGCTCACCGTGGTCGCCTCAACGTTCTGACCAACATCGCTGGCAAGACCTACGGACAGGTTTTCCGCGAGTTCGAGGGCACCACCGACACCAGCACCGTTCAGGGCTCGGGTGACGTCAAGTACCACCTAGGTACCGAGGGAACCTTCACTGCTCCTGACGGCAAGCAGGTTCCGGTCTACCTCGCTGCAAACCCTTCGCACCTCGAGACCGTGAACGGCGTTCTCCAGGGAATCGTTCGCGCCAAGCAGGACCTCAAGCCCATCGGCACCTTCACTACCCTGCCCGTGCTCGTTCACGGTGATGCTGCATTCGCCGGTCAGGGCGTTGTCTACGAAGGCCTGCAGATGTCACAGCTGCGCGGCTACCGCATCGGTGGAACCGTACACATCATCATCAACAACCAGGTCGGATTCACGACTCCTCCTCACGAGTCGCGCACCTCGGTGTACGCGACCGATGTTGCCAAGACCATCCAGGCTCCGATCTGGCACGTCAACGGCGATGACCCCGAGGCAGTTGTTCGCGTCGCTCAGCTCGCGTTCGAATACCGCCAGAAGTTCAAGAAAGACGTGGTCATCGACCTCGTTTGCTACCGTCGTCGCGGACACAACGAGGGTGACGACCCCTCGATGACCCAGCCGCTGATGTACAACCTCATCGAAGCGAAGCGTTCGGTTCGCCGCCTGTACACCGAGGCCCTCGTTGGTCGCGGAGACATTACTCAGGAAGAGTTCGACAAGGCTCAGGCTGACTTCCAGGCACAGCTCGAAGGCGCATTCGCCGACACCCACGCTGCTGCATCGGGTGAGGGTGCGGGCACCGGTGGAGTCACTTCCACCAGCGCGCTCTCGAACGAGTACGCCACCCCCGAAACCACGGGTGTTGACACCTCGATCGTTCACCGCATCGGTGACGCGTTCAACAACATCCCACCCGGATTCACCGTTCACCCCAAGCTCCAGCAGCTTTTGGCCAAGCGCCACGAGATGAGCCGCGAAGGTGGCATCGACTGGGGCTTTGGTGAGCTTCTGGCGTTCGGTTCGCTTCTGCTTGAAGGCACCCCGGTTCGTATGACCGGTCAGGATGTCCGCCGCGGAACCTTCGTTCAGCGTCACGCCGTCTTCCACGACCGCGAGAACGGCCAGGAATGGCTGCCACTGATTAACCTCTCCGACAACCAGGCTCGCTTCTGGATCTACGACTCGCTTCTGAGCGAGTACGCGGTCATGGCATACGAGTACGGCTACTCGGTTGAGCGTGAAGATGCTCTCGTGCTGTGGGAAGCACAGTTCGGTGACTTCGCCGACGGCGCCCAGACCGTGATCGATGAGTACATCTCGTCGTCCGAGCAGAAGTGGGGACAGCGCTCCAGCGTCGTTCTCCTCCTGCCACACGGCTTCGAGGGTCAAGGCCCCGACCACTCGTCTGCTCGCATCGAGCGCTACCTGCAGCTGTGTGCCGAGAACAACATGATCGTTGCTCGTCCATCGACACCGGCTCAGCACTTCCACCTGCTGCGTCGTCAGGCTTACTCGCGTCCACGCAAGCCGCTCATCGTTTTCACGCCGAAGGCCATGCTGCGTCTGCGCGATGCATCGAGCAGCGTCGAAGAGTTCACCTCGGGACGCTTCCAGGAAGTCATCGACGAGCACCGCGCACTCGACCGCAACGCGGTTCAGCGCGTGATCATCACCGCAGGAAAGCCGTACCACGACGTCATGGCTGAGCTGGCAAAGACGAACGATGCCCGCGTGGCAGTTGTTCGCCTCGAACAGTTCTACCCAGCACCCATGGAGCAGCTCAACAACCTCCTGGCAACCTACCCCAACGCTGAGTTGGTCTGGTTCCAGGATGAGCCGGCTAACCAGGGTGCGTGGCCGTTCGTCAACAACGAGATTGCACCGCTTCTCAACGGTCGCACCATCCGCAACGTTTCTCGCCCCGCGGCTGCATCACCTGCCGTCGGTAGCGCCAAGCGTCACGCGGTTGAAGCTGCAGCGATCCTCGAAGAGGCACTGCGCTTCTAAAGGTGATTGAGCTTGTCGAAATCCCGTTTCGACAAGCTCAACGGGCTTAGTGGCTCTGCACCTCTCGTAGGCGAGCCATCACCTGCGAGCGCAGATCTTCTGGCGCGGTCTCATCGCAGGCACGCTGAACGGCTTCACGAAGCACAACTTTGACGCGCTCCTCATCGGTGCAGTCGGTGCATCCTTCGAGGTGCTCGCGAATGTCGGCAGCCTCTTCGCTGCACAGCTCGTTGTGCAGGTACTCCTCGAGAGCCTGTTTTGCCTTGTCACAGCCGCAATCAGCCATTGTGCGCTCCAGTTGTTGGGGTAACGCCGATGCCTTGCTCGGCGGCATAGTCGGTTAGTTGTTCACGTAAAAGTCGGCGGCCACGGTGCAAGCGGCTCATCACTGTTCCAGTGGGGGTGCCCATAATTTCGGCGATCTCTTGGTACGAGAATCCTTCAACATCAGCCAAGAAAACAGCGACGCGGAATTCTTCTGAGATGTTCTGCAAGGCATCCTTTACGGCACTTGCTGGCAGATGATCGATGGCTTCTGCCTCGGCTGAACGGCTCGACATCGCCGTGCGCGACTGTGCGTCACCAAGCTGCCAGTCTTCGAGTTCTTCGACCGAACCCTGGAACGGTTCGCGCGAAGCCTTGCGGTAGTTGTTGATGAACGAGTTTTCGAGGATACGGTGCAACCAGGCTTTGAGGTTGGTGCCCTGCTCATATGACTCGAAAGCAGCGAATGCCTTCATGTACGTCTCTTGCACGAGATCGTTGGCATCTGCCGGGTTGCCGGTCTTTCGCATCGCGTGACCGTACAGCTGATCGAGGTACGGCATCGCTTGCTCTACGAAAAGAGCTTGCTTGGCTTCGAGTTCGGCATCCATCGCTCTTGAGCCTACGCTCGGGGCGGTCAATGTTGTATTCA
>JBDKLU010000023.1:0-7313 GCA_039795475.1 Actinomycetota bacterium
TCGCCGCTCGCGCACTGGCTGACTACTTCGGCTCAGTCGATGCCATTCGTGCCGCCACGACAGAAGAACTCGCCGCTGTCGATGGAGTGGGCACGATCATCGCCGAGTCGCTTCAGCGCTGGTTCGATGTTGACTGGCATCAGGACATCATCCGCGAGTGGACAGCAGCCGGAGTTCAACTTGCTACTCCAGGTCACCCCGGCCCTGGCGCACAGGCTGAAATTGAGGGCCCGTGTTCTGGGCTGACCATCGTTGCGACGGGCACTCTCGAAGGATTCACCCGTGAAGGTGCGCAAGAGGCGATCATCGCTGCTGGCGGCAAGCCAGCATCAAGCGTTTCCAAGAAGACCGATTACGTTGCTGCGGGTCCAGGTGCCGGTTCCAAGCTCACGAAAGCAGAAGAACTCGGAATTCCTGTGCTCGACGCCGCTGCCTTCAAAATCTTGCTTGAGCAAGGCCCTTCGGGTCTCTAAGCGTTTATAGGCTTGCCCCATGCCATCACCCGCGAGCGGACTCAAAACGCGCCAAGCGCTTATCGATGCTGCTCGCGTGTTCCTTGGTCAGGGCAACAGCGATGTCAGCATCCAAGAAATCGCTAAAGCCGCGAATGTTTCGGTCGGATCTGTATACACGTACTTTGCCGACAAGCGAGAGCTCTTTGACTCGGCAGCAGCTGATGCCCTGATGGAAACGACCCCGCATCTGCAGAGGGTCGTCGACGGATTTGAAGACCCCGGCATGGGTTTTCTTGGGGCAATGCTCTACGCCTGCCGCCGCCCCAGCTTCGATCCTGAAACCGCACGCATCATCCTCACCGTCGGACCTCTCGGTTTCACCCGGTTCCGTGACTACTTCGCCGCACCCATGGCGGCGATTCAGGCCAGCGTCGATGCTGGGTATGCAAAGTGTGACGATGTCGAGGCATTCGTACTCGCTGCATCTGGTGCTTACCAAAACGTGCTCGCCCACATGTATGCCGGCACAGCATCCGACCACTTAGGTGAACGAGTGATGTGGGTCTTGGCCCAGCAGCTCGGGTACTCGCGTGAGCAGTACAACGAGATCGTAAAATACGTCTCGTCGCTGTAGAAGCGCACTTACTCGCAACCGCCAATCGGTAGGCTAGAAGGCGTTATGTCTGACATCTCTGAAGAGAGCGTTCGCCACCTCGCTGGCCTAGCTCGTATCGCCCTGACCGACACCGAAGTGACGGCGCTCACCGCTGAACTCAGCCAGATCGTGGATGTGGTGGCCCAGGTCACCAGTGCCGTCGACGCTGACACTCCCGCGACGAGCCACCCGATTCCGTTGACCAACGTCTACCGCGAAGACGTCGTCACCGACGACGTGCTCACAACCGAGCAGGCGTTGGCTTCGGCGCCGGAGCACGATGGCAGCCGCTTCAAAGTTTCCGCGATTTTGGGGGAGGAGCAGTAATGTCCGAACTCATCAAGCACACTGCTGCTGAACTCGCCACCGCACTTGCCGACGGCAGTGCATCCAGCGTTGAAATCACGCAGGCACACCTCGACCGCATTGCTGCCGTTGATGGCGATGTTCACGCCTTTCTGCACGTCAACCCCGAGGTATCCCTCGCTGCAGCCGCCGCATCAGACAAGCGTCGTGCAGCAGGTGAAGCGCTAAATGCACTCGACGGTGTTCCCGTCGCCATCAAAGATGTTCTCGTCACCACCGACATGCCATCAACTTCAGGATCAAAGATTCTTGAAGGCTGGATGAGCCCCTACGACGCAACTCCGGTCGCCAAACTTCGCCAGGCAGGCCTCGTGCCGCTCGGTAAGACCAACATGGACGAGTTCGCTATGGGTTCGTCGACCGAGCACTCGGCCTACGGTCCGACCCACAACCCGTGGGACCTCGAGCGCATCCCCGGTGGTTCCGGTGGTGGCTCGGCCGCAGCAGTTGCAGCGTTTGAAGCTCCTCTTGCTCTCGGTTCCGACACAGGTGGATCGATCCGTCAGCCGGCTCACGTAACGGGGACCGTCGGCGTCAAGCCCACCTACGGTGGAGTCAGCCGCTACGGCGCAATCGCGCTGGCCAGCTCGCTCGACCAGATTGGTCCGGTAACTCGTACCGTCACCGACGCAGCGCTTCTGCACGACATCATCGCTGGTCACGACCGTCACGACTCGACCTCGCTCAAGCACGAGTGGCCTTCGATGGCTCAGGCCGTTCGCAACGCAAACGTTAAGGGACTGCGCATCGGTGTTGCCAGCCAGCTCGATGGCGAAGGATTCCAGCCTGGCGTTTTGGCTCGATTCCGTGAATCGCTCGCTCTGCTCGAAGCCAACGGCGCTGAAATCGTTGACCTCAGCCTGCCGAGCCTCGAGCACGCCGTTGCTGCCTACTACCTGATCCTTCCGGCAGAGGCATCGAGCAACTTGGCTAAGTTCGACTCGGTTCGTTTCGGCCTTCGCGTCACGCCTCAGGGTGGCGGCACCGTCGAACAGGTCATGAGCGCAACCCGTGAGGCTGGCTTCGGCGCTGAAGTTAAGCGTCGCATCATCCTCGGCACCTACGCCCTGTCGGCAGGTTACTACGACGCCTACTACGGCAGTGCACAGAAGGTTCGTACGCTTGTTCAGCGCGACTTCGCATCGGCGTTCGCGCAGGTCGATGTCATCGCATCCCCAACCGCTCCCACCACCGCATGGAAGCTTGGCGCACAGCTAGATGACCCACTCGAGATGTGGCGCGGTGACCTGGCCACCATCCCGGCAAACCTTGCGGGCATCCCCGGAATCAGCCTCCCCGCTGGTCTGGCCGAAGAAGACGGACTGCCCGTGGGTATCCAGTTCTTGGCTCCAGCGATGGAAGACGCACGCCTGTACAACGTGGGTGGAGCGCTTGAGCAGCTGCTCGTCGACAAGTGGGGCCACACGCTCCTGAGCCAAGCACCTGAGCTGAAGGGAGGCCCGCGATGAGCAAGGCCAAACTGATGGATTACGACAAGGCTCTCGAACTCTTCGAGCCCGTTCTCGGTTTTGAGGTTCACGTCGAGCTCTCGACCGACACCAAGATGTTCTCGTCGGCACCGAACAACTTTGGTTCCGAGCCGAACACCAACATCACGCCCGTCTGTCTGGGTCTTCCTGGTTCACTGCCCGTGGTGAACGAACAGGCAGTTCGCTACTCGATCAGCCTGGGTCTCGCACTCGACTGTGACATCGCCGAGTCGTCGTCGTTCGCTCGCAAGAACTACTTCTACCCAGACCTGGCCAAGAACTACCAGATTTCGCAGTTCGATGAGCCCATCGCCGTCAACGGTTCGGTCGAGGTTGAGCTGCCCAACGGTCGTATCTTCAACATCGACATCGAACGCGCGCACATGGAAGAAGACGCCGGAAAGCTCACCCACGTTGGTGGTTCGACCGGTCGCATCCAGGGTGCCGAGTACTCGCTCGTGGACTACAACCGTGCTGGTGTTCCGCTCGTCGAGATCGTGACTCGCATGATTGAGGGTGCTGAGCACGATGCTCCTGAGCTCGCCAAGGCATATGTTGCGACCATCCGTGACATCGTTATCGCGCTCGGAATCTCTGACGCCAAGATGGAGCGCGGAAACCTTCGCTGTGACGCCAACGTGTCACTTCGTCGCCGTGGTTCCGACAAGCTTGGAACCCGCACCGAAACCAAGAACGTCAACTCGCTGCGTTCGGTTGAGCGTGCGGTTCGTTACGAGATTCAGCGTCAGGCCCAGATTCTCGCTGACGGCGGCACCATCATTCAGGAGACCCGTCACTGGCATGAAGACACCGGTGCTACGAGCGCCGGTCGTCCCAAATCGGATGCTGACGACTACCGCTACTTCCCGGAGCCGGATCTGCTGCCGGTTGTGCCCGCGCCCGAGCTGATTGCTGAGCTGCGTGCTGCACTCCCCGAAAAGCCGGTGGAGCGTCGCCGTCGTTTGAAGTCGGAGTGGGGTTTCACCGACCTCGAATTCCAGGACATCGACAACTCTGGTCTGCTTACGGAGGTCGCTGAGACTGTTTCTGCCGGAGCATCACCGCAGGCTGCCCGTAAGTGGTGGACTGGCGAGGTCGCTCGTCTTGCGAACGCAGCCGATGTGGATGCCAACACGCTCGTCACTCCCGCGCAGGTCGCTGAGCTCGCAGTGTTGGTCGAAGAGGGAACTCTCACCGACCGACTTGCACGTCAGGTTCTTGAGTCAGTCATCGCTGGCGAAGGTTCACCTCGCGAAGTTGTCGACAAGCAGGGTCTTGCTGTTGTCAGCGATGATGGAGCCTTGATTGCCGCCATCGACGAGGCGCTTTCCGCTCAGCCGGATGTTCTCGAAAAGATCCGTGAGGGCAAGGTTCAGGCTGCTGGTGCGGTAATTGGCGCTGTCATGAAGGCAATGCAAGGTAAAGCCGACGCGGCGCGCGTGCGAGAGCTCGTTCTCGAGCGCGCAACTGCGCAATAATGGCACTAGATAAAACCAAGGAGTAGTCCCGTGCGAGTCATTCTTTTTCTCTTCTCGTTCCTCACGCTGATTGCGTCATTCTGGATCATGGGACAGGCCTTTGCTTACCCCGAGAACGGCTTCTGGATCTTCACCGGCGGACTTCTGCTTTCGGTTGTTTGCCTCGCCGTTCCGTTCAAGTGGATGCGCGACTAGCCACAGTTTCAAGAAAAAACCCGCCCGTGAGACATCGGGCGGGTTTTTTATGTGTGGCTGGCTACTTTGCGGTGTAGCCACCATCGACGAGGTGGTAACTGCCTGTGATGAAGCTAGCCCTGTCTGAGAGCAGGAAGCACACAAGGGCAGACACCTCTTCTGGCTGACCGAGGCGACCCAGAGGGTGCTCGGTCACCAATTGTGCGAGAGCGTCTTCTGGCATGTTTGCCAAAAGGGGAGTGTGGATGAATGCAGGGCCGACCGAGTTGACACGAACGCCGTCGGGGGCATGCTCGATGGCTGCTTGCTTGGTGAGGCCAACAACAGCGTGCTTGGCGGCGGTGTAACCGGCTGGTACGCCCATAACTGCTACTGAGCCAAGGATTGATGCCATGTTGACGATAGATCCGCCACCGGCGGTTTTCATGGCTGGAATCTGGTGGCGCAGTCCGTACGCGACACCGTTGAGGTTCACGTTGATCATGCGGTCCCAGTACGTCATGTCCATTTCGCCGATGAAGGCGGCAGGCTCGCCGATTCCGGCGTTGTTGACGGCCAGAGTCAGCTTGCCAAACTCAGCAACGGTGGCTGCAACGGCAGCTTCGTGCTGTTCGAGCGAGGTGGTGTTGAGCGTCAGGGCGATTGCGCGTCCGCCAGCTGCCACAATCTCATCAGCAACCGACTGAGCCGTCACAATGTTCATGTCAGTTACTGCGACCGCAGCTCCGCCAGCGGCGAGCTCGAGGGCAATTGCCTTACCGAGGCCTTGTCCGCCTCCGGTAACGAGGGCGACGTGATTCTCGAACGAACTCATAAACACTCCTTTGTGCAGTTCAGCGCTGTTTAGTGGGCAGTTTGACGGTATTCGGCATCGGCCTGGGTGAACAGGTCAACGAACTCGGTCATGCTGTTAATCACAAGCTCAGGCGCGGTTTCTGCACTGGCTGCATCAACATCCTTTTGCTTGCTCGTTCCGGTGAGCACCAGCCCAGCAAAGGCACCCGCAGCGCGAGCCATCGAAGACTCGAGGTAGATGTCATCACCGATGACGAGAATTTCGGGGATGGGGGTGTCGAGGATGCGGCTGATGATGTTCATCGAGTGCTGCGATGGCTTGCCCAGAACCTCGAACTTCTCGGTCTGGGTGACGAACAACAGGCCGGCAGTAATGAAGCCCGAAACGCCCACGTTGAGGCGGTCTTTGGACGCGAATGCGGGGGAGAAGCTCGTGCAGTAGAGGTCTGCGCCCGCAAGAATCGCTTCGGCCGCAATCTGGATCTTGTTCTTGCCGAACTCGGTGTCCCAGCCAACGACTACAGCAGCAACCTCGGGCTTCGAACCCTTAATCGCGGCATCGATGTCGACAAGGTTCACGCCACGCTTAATGAAGTCGTGAGTCATGCCCTCGCCACCGAAGAGCATGATTGGCTTGTCGCCGTAGGTGTCTTTGATGACCTCGGCGGCGACAACGGCTGGAGTGAGCACGAGTTCGTCGGGTACGTTAATGCCCAGTTCGCGCAGGTGGTGAGCGATGTCCGAGGGCTTCTGAGCTGTGCCGTTGGTGTACACGCAGTACTTGCGCCCGCTCGACTTCATGTACTCGATTGCTTCAGCCGCACCCTCGAGAATGCGTCCGTCTTGACCGGCGGGGCCGTCCGAGATGACCAGGCATCCGTCGATGTCGAACATCACGCCGTTGGTGTGGGCGAGACGTTTGATGTTTTCTGGCGTTGTCATGATTTCCTTGCGTTTTAGCGGTTGAGTCGAATGGATGAGCCGTTGAAGTCGACGCTCACGTGCTTCCAATTGGGGAGCGCGTTGACAGCCTCAATAAAGGATGCGGCACTCGTGGCCTTACCTGACGAGGTTTTTCTCGCTGAGCGAGAACCATCCCATGCCGGTGCGGGTGCAGCGTTAGTGGCGATGTCAGCCTGATCTTCTGGCATCACAATACGAAGCAAGAGCTCTTCTTCAGTGAGCGGGCGACCGTACTTAGCTTCGTATTCAGCGTGGAGCTCTTCGAGTGAGCGCTCGACCTTGGGCACTGAGAACTCAGCGGTTCGGGGGAGAGCGGCGACCTTCTCGAGGACCTCGGGCGAAATTGGGCCTTCAGGCGTACCAAAGTGGCCCAGAACGAACTTCAAGACCTCATCAGGGATGCGACTGTATCGCTCTTGGCCGCTCTTCTCGGCGAGCACGTTCATGAGCGCCTGGCTGCCAACGAACTGGCTAAACGGAGTCACCATGATCGGGTAACCGAGGTCAGCGCGAACGCGACCTGCTTCGGCGATAACTGCGGGCAGGGCATCCGACATGCCGATTTCGGCAAGCTGACGCTTCATTGTGCCCATCATTCCGCCGGGCACCTGGTGCTGGTGGAACGACAGGTCGTACTCGTGCGGAGCGCCGGGTGCGAATCCCTGTGCCTTGGCGAACTCGTGCAACAGCGCAGCACCTTCGGCAACGGCCTCGCGGTCGATGTCGACCTCAATGCCGAGGGTGTCGAGGTTGGTGAGCAGGTTCTCGAGACTCGGTTGTGCCGTTCCGTTCGAGAGCGGGCCAAGACCGGTGTGGAGAACGTCAACACCGAGCTCGGCGGCAACGAGGTACAGGTGAGGCGCAGCGCCCGTCGTGCAGTGGCTGTGCAGCTCGAGGGTCTTGTTGGGCAGCTCAG
>JBDKLU010000024.1:0-2907 GCA_039795475.1 Actinomycetota bacterium
AGTTGCGCGCTCGCAGGTCGAAGATGACCATGACAACAATCAGGGGCGAGAGCCACGCAAGAAGTTGCCAGGTGTTGTCCACACGCCGAGCCTAGCCGAGCGCAGGAGTTGAGAGAATTCAGCGTTGATTGAGCCTGTCGAAGTCAGCAGACTTAGCTCATGAGTCGTTTTGTTCTGGTCCACGGGGCCATGGGGAATCACCGCACGTGGCCGCTGAGCTTTCTCGAAGCTCTGCGCGCCAAAGGTCACACCGTCGAGGTGCTCGACCTTCCCGGCCAAGGTAATGACCACACGCCGAAAGAGTCCGTCACGATGCAGGCATACGCCGACAAGGTTGTCGCTCAGCTGAAGACCCACGACGAGCCCGCAATCCTGGTCGGACACTCCATGGGCGGCGTGGTCGTGACGCAGGCCGCGAACGACTTCGTCGCTGGGGGAGGGCGGCTCGCCCAGGTGGTCTACCTGACCGCTTTCTTACCTCGTAATGGTCAGTCACTGCTCGACCTGGCCGGAACCCCCGAGGGCCACGGTGACCAGGTGCAGGCCAACCTCGTCGTCAGCGGTGAGCCGCCCATCGGCGTGTTCCCTCATTCGGCCGCCAAAGAGGCACTCTTCAACACGACACCGCTCGAGGTATTCAAAGCGGTCGACCCTGCAGGTGAAGAATCGCAGCCGATCATCCCGTTCACCAACCCGGTGAACATCGAGGATGATCGCCCCATCGTTCGTCGGTACATCTTTGCGCTACAAGACCGAGCAATTCCTCTGCCTCTCCAGCGCAAGATGGCAAGAGATACCGCTGTTGTGGAGACGGTGGAGCTCGACTGCGACCACATGGTCATGTACTCGGCCGCCGATGAACTAGTCGAAGTGCTCGATTGTTTCGCGCGCGCCTGAGCTACCAACTTAACGACTGAGGCTCCCAACCTTCATGGTTCGGAGCCTCAGTCGTTTGCGGTTTATTACGACGAGGGGCTAGTCCACGTCGAGATAGTCACGCTGGTGGCGCTGTTCAGCACGTAGTGTCGAATCTTGCCATCTGACGACCAAGCCGTGGTGTTCATAATCGGCGCGTAGGAGTAGCTGCTGTAGCCTGCGATGTTCAGCATTTCACCGACCGTCACCGCTCCTGTGCTCGGAACCACGGTCGCGACACCAAAGTTCATGTCATCCGCACCGGTCTGGTTAGTGAAACGCAAGGCCCACTTCGAGCTGCTGATTTCCTTGACCGGGAAGAGCGACGGGTAGCTGAGGTCAACTAGCGCATCCGACGAGTACAGGATGCTGGTCGGCTTGACTGCGAGAGCCTTAGCCGAGCTCACGGTGAGAAGACGAACTCCCGTGGGCGGGCTCATCATGCCGCCGATCATGGCGGTTCCGATGAAGGCACCGGTCGTCTTGCCGGGCGCGAAGTAGAGACGTGACGGCTCGTTGCTGACGCTCGAGCCCCAGGGGTTGCCCGATACGGTCTTGGTCGAGCCCACGCCGGCGGCCGTGATCATCACAATTTCGCGCTTGCTCACTGCAGCGAGGGACATGCACGAAGGATCAGATCCCGTTCCCGTGGCAACGTAGGCCACGAAAGTGTTCACCGTGCCGGTAGCACCGAGGTTGCTACCCGTCGAGGTGGTCAGGCAGTTGGCCGTTCCGCCAGTTCCTGCACTACCGAGAGCGATAACCTTCGTCACCGCGCCTGTCGTGGTCGTGATTTTCGCGATCACACTTTGGTTTCCACCGTTCGCACTTCTGTAGCAGCGAACGTTCACGAGTGGTGAAGCAACTGCAGAGGAAACAGCCGACACATTCGAAGCGGTGTAACCCGTTCCACAAACCTTGGTCAGGTTCGCAACCGTTACGGGCTTGGTGGTGACGGTTGAGGCGGTTGTGCTGCCGGAGTGGATTTTGAATCCGGTCATCGGGTTGCCCGAGATGGCGAACCACTTGGACTTCGCGGCGTAGAGCCCCAAGCTGTTCACCGACGTGACCCCCGCGATTGTGGCCTTACCAACCTTGGCAAAGGATGACTTGACACCAGACGGTGTGATCTGAATTACCTTAACGCTTCCGCTGACTACTGCCGCGTAGAGCTTGCCGCCCGATCCATCATCCGTTGATGTGGCCGATGTGAGTGCGGTGAGACCAGCCCCGATGGTCTTGGTGGTCTGCGTAAACGGCAGAACCGGCGAGACGGGCGAGGAGGGCGCGCTGATTGTGGTCGGGTAGGTCACGGGCGCACCGGGGACGTAACCTCCGGCACATTCGCCAGCCACGGTCACGCCGTCGCTGTCCTTGACGGTCATGCTTCCTGTCCAGGTTCCGTTGTTCGGGCTATTTGAGTAGAAGTCACGAGAAATTTCGGTTGAGGTGCTGCGACCGGTCGGAACGGTGTACGTGAACGAACTCGTAATTCCGGACTCGTAACCACGAATTTCTACTTCGCCGATGCCCGTGTCAGGGTCATTGATGTCGTCGACAAGTGTCTGGTCCACGCCATCCACCTGCATGACGATGTCCACGGTGAGTTCTTCGCCCACATCGAGGGTCGAGAGTTTCTCGCTCGCCAAGCATGCCGAGAAACTGCCGTTGATGTAGTTGTCTTCATCACCCACGGTGAATGAGCCACCGTTTGAGTCCGAAGTGCTGGCGTAACTGCTTCCGTTGGAACCCTCCACGCCAAACGTGGTTGCTCCAGCGCGAAGAACTGCGGTGGCGGAATCGTCAAACGAAACCGTGATGTCGCTTCCCGAGGTGTTGGTGTACGAAGTGGACCGGTTAACACTTACATTCGAGGTGCACGAGGCAGATACGGTCAAGGTTGACGTGCTCGAGCTCGCGTACGCGCAATCACCCATTCCGCTCGACGACCAGTTGTACGAGGCAGAGTTTGCGGTAACGCCGTTGAGCGTC